>JAPOQT010000079.1 GCA_026710525.1 Pseudomonadota bacterium | reverse complement strand
GAGCTCCCTGTTGTATAATTTCTGGCAGTTTGTGCACAGGAACTCCCTCTTTTATTGCGTGAAACTGAGTCATTAATAAAACCAGTTTTTTAACCAGTTGCTCACGAAATTTAAACCTGGCAACACTCAGTCTCAGCTGTTCATCAATCTCCGGCTCTGGTTTGGTTTTCTGTAAAAAAGTATGTAATTTCGTGAGCCTTTGGTTATGTTTGTTGACTGATAGTTCAGGCTCCTGATAAAGAGAGCTAATGATTTGCTGTTGCCCAATATACTGATTGAGCTCTTGGAAAATATAATCATAGGTCTCACCATGGTTAAATTCATGAGCTACTTGATCGAAAATCCTCAGTATCTCATCGTTATGACCCATCACCTTAATAAGAGAGTCTCTCATATGACTCGCTACGTGACTGATCGACACAGTTTCTTTGCGCGCTATTTGATCTAAACCGACGAAAAATTGTTCAAATCCCTGCTGAATCTCTGGTCCTGAGGATGGAAGGTGGTGGGAGAGCTCAGACACATTAAGGAGGGTGTTTTCCAAAGCAGTAGTCAGCTCTTGTGTCATGAATTGAGTTAACCCCCTATCATTTTGCTCGCGAAATGAGGCTTTGTGAATTAGTTCTTGTCGAAAATCTTCCGGTTGCATCTGGACCTCCAGAGCGGTTAACCTCACCATTTTCTCCAAGATCTGCACCATCTGTCCTTTGGCTACTAGAGGATCATGGGCGTACATAGGGTGAGCCTTGGATGATTCTGTACCATGGGGCAACACCATTTCACTCAGATCTTCTGCTAGACTCATCTCTGAGATGCCATCTAATCGATGGATGACTTTGGCTAAGTCACTACCTTGAAATGTTGTGTCTTGTTTTGTTCTTGGCTGATAAGCTTGGCCTAACTTGGTAGACAAAAAATCAATCATTTCTACCCGGTACCAATACTGATCTAAAAGGGAATAAGATACCGGAGCCTCTTTGATATAAGACTTTATACTCCGGATATAAGAGAGAAATCCCCGACATTGTTGCTGGTGCTCAAAAAAACGGTCCTTATTTGAAAACAAACCGCTTTGAGCAATACTGTCATAGGTCATCGTTTGAATGAGTGCACAGTATTGTTTAAACGATAGTGTGTGCCCCCTCTCATGGGAAGAACGGCTAAGCTTGGTGGTGTCTCTTGTGCGAGTCATTGGTTGATTAAGACTGTCATCATCAAAGACATCTTTGAATGATAAGCCAGGAGTCTGTGTCTCAGCTTGTTTCAGGTTGACGAGATACTTGATATAAGGGTCGTCTATCTCACTTATTATCTGATGACAGTGACTGACGACCTTAGGATCAGGAACAATGATTTTTGGGACAAATGGTTTTTTCGGCAGCATGCTACCCTTATCCCCTGGTTTAGGAGGATATAGAACACTGATACACTCAAAAGCATCATATCGACTATCTGATTCTGATTGCTCATGGACCTTGGGTAAGAAAGGTAAGGGGCTGGGTTTTTGATCAGGGTTGGGAGTCTGACCTTCGTGCTGAGTTGGTCGGAGAGTGGCGTGTATTAGCTCTTGATAATGATCCGAGCTCGTGAATGGATGGGCTAACAAACTATTATTCTGCGCCCCAGATATTTCTTCAGATGGCATATGAGAAGAATTACCCAAAACTTGCATAGCTACCCCTACAACCGCGGCACCAAATACAACAGGCACCACCATCCATGACAATCGTTTATTTATCAAAATATTCCGGATACCTGACCAGGGAATATATCCTGGCGCAATGTTTGCCATCCCCGCAATAGAGGTGGAAAACAGCAGAGAAGAATGTCTTTGATTATTGTGTGATCTTTTACTTGGTTCACCCTCGGTGACGTCTGATGATTGATTGAGTAATTGTTCGAGCTCATGTAAGGCTAAAATAGGTTGCTCCCTACTTAATCCTTGAACTTCGACAAATATTGCTCTGGATATAAGGGCGTGACCTTCATGGTGTTCTTGGTTAATTAAGTGACAACGTGATTTTCCTAATACTCTCTGACCACCTACCCGACACTCAGCCAGTTGGACTAAAACACTGTGATGAGAGGGTTCTGGATCACGGGATCCCGTTTGATGATCAGCTGATTTCACGATAAATGTGTGAAATTCTGTTTGATCTAGGTCTTTTCCAGAAACGCTGTGCTCTTGATGATGAAGGTGCACCTTAACAGGATTATTTTGACCACAAGCACATAGAAACAGACTATAGAGAAACAACCGCAAAATCTGGGGCGAATACCACTTGTTAAATTGATTCATAAAACCAACATATCTATATTAATCATTTAGTGTGTTTTGTTATCTCACATCGATTTGCTAGCCATATCTAAGGTAAGACTAGGTATGCTCTAAATCAAAAGCATAATCACTTAATATATATATCATAAAAAGTAAAAAACAGCAATAAATTTATTTAAATTTGTTTTATTATTATTCGTATTGGCCTACTTGTCGTTAGCGCCATCTCTCAAGTTGCTAGTTATACCCCCCCCACATTGTTTCAGGTAAAGCTGATATCAGCCTAGTCGTTAATAATGAGATTTGATAACAACCGCTAAATTTTATATCAATTCAAAATCAAACAGAGGTCCTTACAATCTAGAAATATTTCTCCAGGTGCGAGTGGATACAACAAAGTGATGACAAGTAAAAAAATATGAGTCTTGTTAAAAAATATACTTGCACTTTTTTTATCTTCATAGAAACTTAGAATCTTACGGGTCAGGGTTTCTTGGTAAGAGCATTTTTCTATTGACTCCCAATGATATCTTATTATCAGCACATCCCTCCCTCTCGGGCGAACGATAGTCCTATATGTCATGCGACTCGTGTGATGACAACGATCTATGGCTACCAGGCTCTGCGCCCTCATCAAGAGGCGGTGCTAAAACCGTTTCTTCAAGGCCGTGACACCTTAGCCATTATCCCAACCGGTGGTGGTAAATCATTATGCTACATTGTGCCTGCCATGATGGGTGAAGGTCTTGGTGTTGTGATTTCGCCACTCATATCCTTAATCAGGGACCAGGTAATTAAATTAAGGTCCTTTGGAGTGCCAGCGGCATCCATGGATAGCATGCAAACATACGCCGAGAAGAACCAGGTGATTCGAGGGTTACAACAGTCGTGGATAAAAATTTTATTTATCTCCCCTGAACGTTTAGCTAATAAAGATTTTAGGTCGTTTCTAGGCACCCGGAAAATGAGGTTCCTGGCGGTTGATGAGGCCCACTGTGTTTCTGAATGGGGTAGTGACTTCCGACCTGAATACCGGAAGTTGGGGTTGTATTTTGCTGATCTTCCTCAAGACATTCCCAGACTTGCCCTCACAGCCACCGCTACCACTAAAGTCAGACATGATATTAGCCATAACCTAAAGCTCCGGGAGCCTGCGGAAATCATTCGCACACCTATTCGGGATAATCTTGAGATAGAAGCAAAACAACTGAAGGCTAATACGGATCATATCCAGCAGATTTTAGCCAAGTTACCATCATCTACTAATCAGGGGATCATTTATACGTTTTCTCGCAAAAATTCTACGCTTATTGCCCGACTCCTCCAGCAAAAAGGCGTATCTTCGGCGTCATATCATGCAGGCTTATCAGCTAAAGAAAGAGAGCACACGTTGCATCGTTTTTTAACCAGCGATGTGGCTGTGGTGGTGGCAACCAATGCTTTTGGTCTTGGTATTGATAAAAAAGACATTCGTTTTGTTCATCATTACGGTTTACCGCCAACCCTTGAAAGTTATATTCAACAAATAGGTCGAGCTGGGCGGGATGGCATGAAGTCTCGTTGTTGTTTATTCTTCCAGAAACGTGACGCTGACACCCACCGTTACTTGTGGGAACAAAATTACCCTAAGCCACAAAGAATCAAACGTGCTTATGAGATTCTCCGCTATCTCCACGATCAACACCCAGAAAAATCATATGTGTTGTATCAAGATTTTATTTTGGAATATCAAGGATATAACGAAGCATCCGAAAAGGACATGGCTCGCCTTATTGCTATTTTGCTCAAAGAAGACCTTATTGAACAAGTGACTCGCGGTGATCATCGAGTGAGGCAAGAAACACAAAAAACAGCTGAAGCTATAAGATTAAAAGCAAATGAACAAGACATGGTAAATTTTTTACATCATTATCATGATCGAAAACAGGAAGCCGCTAAGAAAATTGACGCTATGGAAACCTATGCCATCTCGGGTGATAAAGGAGATCAAGTGATCCGCCGTTATTTTGATAGCCCCATTTAGCCATTAGGCAACAGCACACCGTAGTAAAATGTTTAAATCACAGGAGTTAAGGTGGAAATTAGGGTGCGGGTACTTGGTTCAGGAACATCCACAGGTGTGCCGGTAATCGGCTGTGCATGCTCCGTGTGTGTGAGTGAACTGCCAAAGAATAAGCGGCTACGTTCCTCAATCTTAATCACGGTGAAGAGTACTCGTGAGAATATTGTCATTGACACAACCCCTGATTTAAGGTCTCAGATGCTCAGTGCTAAGGTTAAATACCTAGCCAAAGTTTTGTACACCCATACCCATGCAGATCATCTCCACGGCTTTGATGATCTGCGAGCTTTTTCTTTTTGGCAAAAAGATTTGGTCCAGTGTTATCTCAAACCAACAGATCTCCATGAACTAAAAACGAGATTTTCATACGCATTTGAGGATACGGGTTACCCAGGGGTAAAACCGAAGGCAGAGCTTATTTCATTTGATGAAAAAGAGTTTCAGCTAACGGGCGACCTGATGGTGGAGCCCCTTTTTCTTCCTCATGGTCGAGTCTTATCCACAGGTTTTCGTTTTGGTTCTTTTGCTTATGTGACTGATTTTAAGTCTTTTGTCGATGGTAAATTTACCGCAAAACTTCTGAAATGGCGAGGCAAAATTCATACGATGATCGCTAGTGGCGTTAAGTATATACCACACCCAACACACTCATCAATTCCAGAAACTTTAGAAATGTTTGATAAATTAGGAGTTAAGCGTGGTATTATTACCCATCTATCTCATGATGTTGATTATGAAAGAGACCAAAAAAAACTACCACCAGAGAGAGAGTTTGCTTATGATGGTATGGAGATAGACCTTGATACAGCTGTGCTTTGAAATTGATAGTCGTTTAGCAAGATAGATTATGTGGATAAATCGATGAATATAGGCATTCCTAAAGAGGTTAAAAATCACGAGTATCGAGTAGGTATGTTACCAGGTAACATTCAAATATTCACAGATGAAGGGCATAAAGTCTTTGTAGAAAAAGGGGCCGGTCTCGGGGTAGGTATCGTTGATGAGGCATACGTGGCAGCAGGAGCCACCGTTTTGACTAGTGCTGAAGAAGTCTGGAGTCTGAGCGATATGATCATTAAGGTGAAAGAACCCACCAAAGAAGAGTATTCTTTCTTTAAAGAAGGTCTTATTCTCTTCACTTTTTTGCACTTAGCTTCTGAGCCAGAACTCACTGAAGCCCTATGTGCCAAAGGTGTGGTTGCTATTGCTTATGAAACCATTCAACTCGCAGATGGCTCACTGCCCCTTCTTCATCCTATGAGTGAGGCTTCAGGGAGATTGTCGCCACAAATTGGTGCCCATTTACTTGAGAAAAATAGTGGTGGTAAAGGAATATTATTAGGCGGAGTAACAGGGATTCATCAAGGTCATGTGGTAATTTTAGGTGCTGGTGTTGTTGGTAGAAACGCGGCTATGATCGCGACTGGGTTAGGAGCTAAAGTCACCATTCTCGATATTAATGTCCAACGCTTAAGTGTGATCACCGATATTTTCGGCTCTTCTTGCGCAACCCTCTTATCTCATCGCAGTCATCTCACAGAGATTTTACCCACAGCTGATCTACTCATATCCGGTGTGTTGGTGGCTGGTGCCAAATCACCCACTGTGGTAACAGAAGATATGGTGAAAAGTATGCAACCTGGATCTGTGGTCATTGATGTGGCAATTGATCAAGGCGGCTCTGTGGCTACGATGAAGCCAACCACCCATGATCAGCCAACGTTTACCTTGCATCAGGTGGTTCATTATGGTGTAACAAATATCCCTGGCTGTGTGCCGAGAACGACTACCCACGCATTAACTAATGTCACTTTCCCTTATGCCATTGAAATAGCGAGTCGTGGTTTAACTACCACACTACGTGAAAATCCAGCTTTATGTCGAGGATTAAACACGAGTCAAGGTCAAATCACTCATCCTGTAGTGGCCGAATCACTAGGCAAAGAATGTTATGAATTCTTTGGGTCTTAGGGGCCACAAATACCGACGAGTCGTTATGTTAACCATCAACCAGAAAGTTCAATAAATCTATGAGAAAATTGTTCACATATTTCACTAATAGTAAGGAGTCTATGCCCGATTCAAAAGAACCAACCGTTGACGAATCGCCTCTTGACAAAGAGAAGGTCAGTCACATTAACATTCAGCAAAAAGTCGCTATTTTAGTTGATGGTAACAATATTGAAAGAAGTGTTCATCATCTCATGGCTGATAATAGGGTTATGCTAAATTTTGACACGGTAATTCCTCGATTATTATCAGAACGTGGTCTCAATCGATTAATTTATTTTCGCGAAGGCAAAAGTATTTCATCTAAGTTGGCTGGAAGACTCCATAACCTTTTTTATGGTCAGGTACAACCTTGTCATAAATCCGCTGACATTCCTATTGCCATTATGGCCACCCAACTTGCTTCAAAAGTTGATACGATAATTATTATGAGTGGTGATGCGGATTATATCGATTTAGTTACCCACCTGAAATCAGAAGGTGTGAGGGTTGAAATCGCAGCTATTCGGGAAACAACAGCATCTTTGTTGCTCGAAGAGGCCAATTTTTTTCATCCCCTTGAAAAAGAAGACTTCTTTACTTATCAAAAAGGAGTTAAGCCAGGAGGAGGACAAGGATTTCATGCTACGAAAACACATCACCAAGGACAAAATAACGACAATTCATCTGGGAAGCCTCGTAAGAACAAATAGTTTAGTATCAACTAAGTTTGGGTCATATGATATCTCTATTTAAAAAACTCAAAGAAAAATATTTATCTTTTCGACGTAAGCAAGAGGAGAAGCGCATTAACTCATATGCTTCTCTTATTCGCAAACTTAATGTCCATAAGCTTGAAAGGAAAGCGGCTATTGATTTTTTCTGTTCCCTTAACCATTATCCAGAGATAGGAGTGAAAAATCTTTTAAAACGTTTTGATTTCTCAGATGATAATTCGATTGTTGATTCCAAAGAGAAAGAGCAGGCCCTTGAGGGGATCATTGGTTATGGTGAGCCTGCAATCAGTTTGTTATGTGGGTATCTCAAAGAGGGTGAGCGCATTGGTTGGGCGATTAAGGCATTACTTGTTCTCACTAGTGACCAGCGTGTTAGTCAAGAGTTATTTACCAGTTTAAATCTTAACGAAATTGACTTTGACCAGGGTCAGGTCGAAAAAAATTATGATATTTTGAGTCATCTCTGTGACTTTGAATTTTATGGTCGTGATGAGGACGCTAAGAAAGTGGCTCATTTTCTGAAGACCAAAGATGAGAGGGTACGACTTGTGGCCACAGAGCTAATGACAGAAAGGATTATCCCTAGTCAGCAAGGTGACCAGCCAGTAGCCCCGAAATTTTTGGGTTATGTTGAGCCTTTTGTTTATGATGAGAGTCCAGAAAATACGAGAGTTAGGATGACGGTGATTGAAGCTTATGTGAAGCATGGCTGGGCTTTAAAGGATAAAGATCGGTTTTCAAGATTCCGGATTCCTGGCTTTACCATTCATTCCCAAGGCTTGATTAGTCAGGACAGTGAGTCCGTTGAATCGTCATAGCATTTGATCAGATGTTCTGTCAGCAAACACAGGCTTGCTGTGCGTGTGAGTATCTTGAGAGTTTTATTCGTTGCGGATGAAATTCATCACCGTATTGCTCTCACATGCTCTTGATAGGAGTGGTTACCAGCTTCAATGGATGCTTTGGCAGCGGCAATCCAATCTAAGTGAGCAAAAGTGCTGGCAAAGTGTGTTTCTTGAGCACAATTAGTGACCTTGTAGAAAAACTCTTTTTCTTCAAGGGTTCGGAGCCTATCTTTCTGTCCAGCAGGTATACTCGACATTAAGCCACCCTGTAATTCAAAAACCACTGCTACGCCTAAATGGATATATTGTTTTTCAATATGTTTGACGAGAGGACCACCAGAATCACCATAACATGTTTTTAATACTTTATTAGGATCATCCTCGGGCCTTAATGTGGTCATAATAAACCATTTTCTACCTATTTCTTCTTGAATACGGTACCGAGTAAGATCGGTGATGGCTTTAGCTATTTTTTTTGCATATGTTGCCACTTCCTCACGGGAGAATTTATTGTTTGATGAGTTACTGTCTATAGATAATTGGAATTTTCTGAATAGAGCCATTGGCTGAGAAAAGTATGGTTCTTGAGCAGTTAAGCCATCTTGAGAAAACAGAAGGTTTGATGAAAAAGGAGCTTCCCCGTCTTCTGTGTAATGTTGAAAACATGACATTTTGGTAGCCTCTGTTCTTTTCCTAGCTATCGACTCAGTCACTGCTAAGCGTTTATGTGGGTCCCGGAGACTTTGTAATTTTTTGATAATAATCTGATAGTTCACCTCTTCTCTCTCTTGATACCGTTTTACTAAATCCTTCAATATTTGGGAATCACTCGCAACCACCTGCACAGCTCCACCAAAAAATGATCTACTAATTAAAGTATTGCCTTTAAATGGTGGTATATCCTTACTTTTATCCTTTATTTCTTTTGCTAGTTTCCATTTCTTATATTCTCTATATTCAGGAGAAAACTCTTTACCGATACCGTGTTGATATACAACGCCACGCACATGTTGCGGACTATAGAGAGCAGCTTGATCGGCTGTTGGGAGAATTGCTTTGCCTGCGAAAGGTGCTTGAGGATCAGTTTGAACTTTAATAAGAGCTATGTCATGGATGGGTGCACGAGCAGCATAAGTGGCATCAATAAAGGGGGCGATGTGTGAGTCGGGATGAACAAAATAATGCTTATGCATCACCACAGCTTCAATTTGATCGTAGGTTAAACGTTGTTCTTGTAACTCACCAGAACTAGTACGACTGTTATAGCGAATGCCAAGAGCTTTAGCATCACTTTTCTTATGACTACATAAGAATATTCCTAAACAGTGAGTGGCTGTTAAAATATAACCATCTCCGATGTGTGCTGCTGAACAAGCACCAAATTCGGATGTCGGCGTTATAAAAAGCAATTCGACAAAATAGGGCGGCAGATCCACAAACGATTTATATTCTTTGCCACCGTAGGTTGATGGTGAAGTTAGGTCCGAGCTATTATTAGAATGCTTACAACTGGTGCCAAGGAGAAATCCCAAAGTAATAAGGGCGTAGTAACAAGACTTCATGGGATTAAGTAGAAACAGGATCATGATTTTCCTATACTCTGAAGAACTGGTCACATGAAGGAAAGAAGGGTGTCAATTTGTTCAATATCCTGCAATAGAACCCTCTCTCGGTTGTTAGAGAGGTGTTCTTTAAATATTGAGGTTATGCCGAATCTTTATCTATGATGAAAGTCTAGAAAATACGAGGGCGCGGGTGACGGTGATTAATACTTCTATGAAACGTGGTTGGATTTTGAATGAAAGACCGGTTTTAAGGTTTCTGTGTTCTAGATAAATGGTCAAGGCACGATTACCCAGGATAACCAGTCCATCACATAACTGTGAATTTGCTTAGATGTCAATTTGGTAGATTGAACTCGCCATTCCCCCCTTTGGTTCTCGTTATTTTTTATTGCTCCCGGACCTGTTGGAAACGACAATCCATTGTCATAGTAGGGCCACGGCATTCCTTTTTGGGGGTTATTTTTTATTCTCGTACTGGCGGTAGTGGGGGAGAAGGGGTGTTCCATTTACTAATAAGTTTTTGATAGGAGTGATTACCTGCTTCGATGGAAGCTTTCGCAGCAGCAATCCAATCTAAATGAGCAAATGTACTAGTAAAGTATGTTTCTTGACCGCAATTAGTGAGTTTGTCTCGTTTTTCTCTTTCTTCTTGGGTGGAGAGCTCATCTCTTCTTAGAGCAGATCTAACCAACATCAAGCCACCATACATTGAAAAACTCGCTGCTACGCCCAGATGGATATACTCTTTTTGTTTTTCAGCTTCAAGATGTTTTACGATAGGACCACCAGAGTCACCATGACATGTTTTTAAAACTCTATCAGGATCATCTTCAGGGCCTGATGTGATCATAATAAGCCATTTTCTACCTTCTTCCTGAATATGGTAGCGATGCAGATCAGTTACGGCTTTGGCTATTTTCTTGGCATAGGTGTCCACGTTCTTTTCTGAGACCCAAGAAGCTGATAAATTACCTAGACCTATTAGTAGTTGAAACTCCTTGAATAGGGTTATTGGCTGAGAAATATATGGTTTTTGAGCAGTTAGACCATCTTCAGAAAACAGGAAATATGATGAAAGAGAATCTTCTTTGTCACTCGTATAATATTGAAAACATGGTAATTCTTTCGCCTGCTCTCTTTTTCGAGCAATTGATTGATCCACTGCTAATTGTTCATGTGGGTCCTGGAAACTTTGCAATTTTTTGATCATCATCTGATAGCTCTCCTCTTCTCTCTCTTGATACCGTTTTACTAAATCCTTCAATATTTGGGAGTCACTCTCGACCACTTGCACAGATCCACCAAAATAAGATGTACTAATTAAAGTGTTGCCTTTAAATGGTGTTATATCCTTACTCTTCTTATATTCTTTATATTCAGGAGAAAACTCTCTACCGATACCGTGTTGATATAAAACGCCACTCACATGTTGCGGGCTATAGAGAGCAGCTTGATCGGCTGTTGGGAGAATTGCTTTGCCTGCGAAAGGTGCTTGAGGATCAGTTTGAATTTTAATGAGAGCGATGTCATGCTCGCGTGCATTAGATGCATAAGCTCCATGGATAAAGGGGAAAATGTGTGAGTCAGGATGAACAAAATAATGCTTATGCATTACCACAGCCTCGATCTTCTCATAGTTTAACGTTATTTTATATGTTTCGAACTCATCAGATTTTGTGCGAGTGATATAGCGAATCCCAAGAGACTTAGCTGCCTCTTTTGTATGACATAAGTAGCTCTTCAAACAGTGAGCGGCAGTTAAAATATATCCATCTCCGATGTGTGCAGCTGAACAAGAACCGAGATGGCCATGTTGAATTAATTCGACAAAATAGGGGGGAAGATCCGCAAATGATTTGTATTCCTTACCACCGTAGGTTGATACTGAGGCTAGGTTCGAGCTCTTATTTGGCGGTGCCATACAAGCGGCCCCGAGGAAAAGGCTCACAGTGATGACAAAAAAAGGATGGGGGGGGGGGGGGGGGGG
>JAPOQT010000078.1 GCA_026710525.1 Pseudomonadota bacterium | reverse complement strand
TGTGACGATGTTAATCCTGGCGTGTTCCATTTAGTTTTATCTAATTGGCTAGGTATAAGAAAACAAGCGATTATTTTTGATCGCTATGCAAATTTTGAAGTGTGGAACTTTCCTCTCTATGAATATATCACTGAAACTCGACCCATTAGGAGAGATGAAGCTAAAAGAGTGACAGGATTACCCGATAATAGACCCTATCCTAACCCTCAAGCCCAAAGATTCGTCTTAGCAAAAACAAAAATCACTTATGCCGATGCAGCCCATGATAAAGAGATTCTTGGTGAAACGTTACCTGGACACGATATTTATCAATATGTCCTCGAGTTGGATGAAAACGGTATGATTATCGGTGGTGAATGGGCTTTTGAATCCTATGATAGTCATCCAGATTTTCTTTGGGTGCCCCTTAGAACACGTTATACTGGGCCTGATAGAGCCGCCGCTAACCCTTACCTCGATATTAAAACGATTTTACAATTATGGGCTGACTCACGAGAGCTCGATTCACCTAACGATGAACCAAGTACCTATGATCTTTTTGATATTGATACGAATTGGGGACAGTTTTCTTTTTTCCAAGTGACCATGGATCGTCTACCATCCGGTAGTAATTTTATCTATCTCCCTGGTGCGTTAAAAATATTATTAGGCCAGCTTTTTCGGGTTGGCAGCGCTCATAGTGCCCTCACCATTTATCGTGATGGTAAAAAATTCGCCCGTCCTTATCTTCAAGATGGTCGTGTGGTCTCCATTCCACTCCCTGACGACGAGCCTGGAATATCCCGGTATCTCTTTAAATGGAAGCTACCTTTTGTCAGGCAGGAAGATAAAAGCCAACGTTTTTCGATTTATACCATGGAGTAATAAGGTTGCTTTATTCCTTCTGAGAATCCTCGGCTGATTTCTCCAACTTAAAAATCACTGTCACTTTTCCTGTTTCACCAGCAGCTAAAAGATTGGATTTAAATTGAAGAATACTCTGTGACAAAATTACTTGATCTAAATCGATAGACTGGGAGCCAAGGAGAATTTCAGTCACGTAAGAGCTATTATGGTTTAGGGGATAACTTTGCTTAATTTCAGCAAGGAGATTATCTGTGATCACGGCAAAACTATAACTCCAATCATCTTGGCAAATATCGAAAACAGCGCCCTTGAAATAATTCATAACAAGATCATGGTAGACCCGACCTGACTCATACACCTGACACTCACTATATTGGTTGTCTTCTGTTGTTTGATAGACAATGGGAGTGCCATCATCTGCCATAGACTCCATATCTGCTGTCACCCCAACAAAGCCATAAAATCTAGTGTTATCTTGGGTAAATAACTCGGGGTTAGTGCTGGTGAGTGCCGTATAAAAATCCTGGGCATTTAGCTCATTCGAGTTGTCGTCACTCACCACGACAAATACCTTAATAGCATCAGGACGAAAGAAATTAACCCCCGAACTCCCAACATCCCTAGCCATACTGTCATCATTCAGGGCAAACAGCTTTGCTAAAACAAGACTATTCCAGGAGCGGACGCGATGGTTAATTTGCACAATTGATGGCGGTGTGTTTAGGGAAAAAGGAGTGAATTCTGCATCATTATCAAAATTACCCTGGTCATTAAAAGCGGACAACACACCCACCCTTAAATGGGAAACGTCAGATAAATTAGTGAGTAGTTGAGTTAAGTTTTGATTGACTTTTTGAATTTCATGGTTCATTGAAAAACTGTTATCCACAAGAAACAAAATATCCACCGGAGTTTGACTAGGCTCAAAAGCTAAATCAAATGTTTGGGTCACAAAAATTGGCTCAGGAGCAAGTCGTACCACATCAGGAGCTGGGGCCACAACTGGCTCAGCTTCAGCTGACTCTTCTACTGCTTCGACGGCAGTAGGAGTGGTGGTGACTTCTGCTGGTTTGTTATCATCAGGGAGTGCTGGTCCCTCAGCATCTGTTTTTTCAGTACTCACTGTTTGCTTGCTGGTGTTTTCGACTTGGGCTGGTTGCTCTGCTGGCGGGTCATCACCAACAAAATCCAACTGACTACAGCCAATCATAGATAATAATACGACCGTCACCATGGGGGTGCTAAGTGTCCGTATGCTGTGAATCAATATTGTCATAATCTGTTTTCCTTTGTTAAAGAATAAGTTCGTTCTCACTATGCTCTCCCCATTATAACAGCTTTCACAACAGAGATCTACAACCTCCATTTAAAACAACGTCACATGTAACGGAATGTTAAATTTTTTCTCAAAAAAAATCACAGATAAAATTAACAACAGGATTTACTAATATTATTTATCATATTGACGATAATCAAACCTAAATCCCGGGTGATTTTTTATTCGGTGTGGAAATGGATTTACTTTGGCCAGAGGGTTATTACCCTAAAATTAGGTAAAATTTACATGATCAAGCCACCGTTAAGACATCTTTTCCTTCGCTTGCTGCTGCTGACAACTTTAGGCGCTGGCCTCGTTATCATAAGTGCGGGATGTAAAACTTTTGAAGCCCATCGAGATACTTTAAATAATCAAACTACATTAAAGGCACTGGCCACCAAAAACTTTCGGATTCTCCTCGCTGCTTCTCCGGTGAAAAAAGACTACGTCTTTGTTAAAATTTGCAACAACATCCATAACACCTGTACTAACGCTTATCGCACCTCCCCTTCAGCAACCAAGCCTCAAGGATCAGCGCCTTCATTTAAAATTGCTCAGTGGGAAACGGCTCGAGATGAGATTCTTGAAGATAGCGAAGACGAGGTAGAGATAAAATTGATTACCAAGAAATTGGTGGAAATGGAAAATGAGCTTAAGAGTTATCAAGAAGATAAAGAGCAGGCTCTTATTAAGCAAATAAAAGATCAACATGACTCTGCTGACAATTTTGATGATCATGAGCTCCTGCCATTTATTGGCACCAAAAACGTAGCTAAGCTAGAGAAAATCCACGAAAAACGAAAGCGAAATCGTGATTTTCTTGCTCCTAAAACCATTGGCATCGCTGTGGTAGCCTCTTTTCTAGCTATGAGTGTTCAAATGGGCAAGCGTCTGGTGCTGATTCCGACTCTCATGTCTGGTGCTTGGTATATTTACAGAATGTCAGAGGAAGAATCTTATGAGACTCACACCAATAGCCTTTGGCGCAATGCTTTGAAAAAAAGAGAAGAACATTATTTGGAGCTCGTACCCTCGAAAATAGAAGAGGCATACGGCGATATTATTTCTGAAAAACAGCAAAATATTGATCAGGAAAAGCTTAAGACGGCTGATGAAGTTGCTGTATTAGAAGAGCGGGTGGCGCAAAAAGAAGAGTCATATCACCTGCTATTTGATTATATCGACACTATTGCCTCAAGTCGAGACACCGTGATTGATGAAGACCAAGAACTCATTATTTATCTTATGCAACTAGCCGCTTTGTTTGAAGGGGTGATAAGAGAAGACTTACAAGAGAGAGGTGCAACAGAGATATTAAATAAGCATAAAAACAAGCCAATTCTTGCTAAAACTTGCTTACCAGGAGAACAGGTCAACAACTCCCTGAAACTCTCATGCTATCCATTAAAACATTATAAGGTGGGGGGATGATGAATAGCAGACGGAATTCATTCCCCATGATTATGTGGTCAAGACTAGTCGTCACTCTCGCATCCACTATGATGGTGTCTTGTTTGATAGCATCATGCAAATTCATGGTTCATTCCGAGGTCTCAAGAGCTGAGATTAAAGGTGTATTTGATCGGGATCATGCCCTTATGGTGATGCAAGATCCAAATACACGACTTCATTATTTTGCAGTTTGTGGGATTCGTAGTGGGGCATTTGGCGATATTATTGATACCTACGAAGATTCGTGTGTGAACGCTTTTCGTCTGCAAGATGATACGGAAGCTTTCTTTAAAATGACAACCTTGGAACAACTCAGTGCCGAATTCACATCGGTTGTCTTGAGAAAACAGGATATGGAAGCTTTGGAGCGTTTACAGAAAAGGGATTTTACTCTGATGAAAGATGAAGAAAGAGATCGTCTTTTATCTTGGAGTGAGAGGTCACAACAATTCGGTCAAATCGGTATGTACATGTTAATTGCTGGTTATGGTCTTGATTTGATCCAGCCTGCTAACGAAATAGCTGCGATCACTCGCACTATTGGCGTGCTTACCATGGTGGCAGGTATTGGTCATTTTTATTTTATGAAACCGGCGTCAGTTGAAGAATTAACCCTAAAAAAGGAACAAGAAGATAGCGGCAATGACCTCCTATCGAGAAATCGTCAAAGCACAAGAAATAGAAGAACAAAATACTCTGCCAAATCATCACTGCAACAACAACGGTCAGAAGTTATGGGCAAATACGACAAAATGCATATGGTTGTTGATGAATTTCCTGCGGTGATGAAATCTGACTATTCTCGCTCCTCTCATCCGATTGAGTATGGTCTTGTTAAGGCTCTAGGCAAGTATTTTAATCTTTACCTTTTTCATCCTGACGAAAATTTTATTACCAGAACTTGTGTGCCAGTGAATGTGATGGAGATCGAAGATGATAGCGATGGGGAGCAAGTGAGCGATACTCTCTTCGATCCCATAAATTCACCTAGTTTTGTCACCCGTTGCTCTATGTTAGAGGAAAGTTAAACTCACCGGAGTTAGTAAAGGAACTCAGTTGTTATGATCTTTAGTCATCAGTTATTAAAATATATTTCACACCTTATTTTTCAAGTATCAAGACCGTTGCTTGTTACGAGCACCTGCCTATGTTTTAGCCTTTGGTTCACAGGCTGTAAACACTTCCTGGACCAAAGTATCACCAACCATCAAGCACCGGCGAAACTCCAAGCTGCCCATGACAATAAGTATGTGACGACCTTTGCTAAAAAACACCTAGTTGAGAAATACTATTTTAAGACTTGCCTCGTGAAAAATATAATGATTCTTGAAGAAGAAAAATCATGTATTAACACCTTGCGTTCTCTGAAAGGCGAAGGCATTTATTTTGATCTCAAGAAAATCAATGACTTAAATCCACAAATGAATACCAGTAATCTCACCGAGATGGAACAAGAGGTTTTGGATCACAAATTACAGGAAGCAAAAGTGACTTACAAACTAGCCATGGAGAAGGAACTCGCTAGATTGAATACGGAAAAACAAGCTATTGATAAGTACTCGAGTGCTCAAATTATCGCCGTAGCAACGGTTGCTGCCTTGGCTGTTTCTGTGAGACGTCGATTCAGTGCCACAGCTCATCACATCAAGGCGCCGATACCTATTCTCATGATTTTTGCGTTACCAGCGATTCATAACATGTATCAACTCATTATCCATGATGATGAGAGGGCGGATGCCCAATTAGAATATGCGAAAAATATTCATGGCGAAACAAGGGATAAACAAATTGCTCAAGCATTTGAAGAGCATGGCGAAGCTCCTTTGCTGGTGAGCTCATTTAAAGATCTCATCAATAACGAAGAACTCACCGAAGTATCTTCAGTTAAAAAGCTAACTGAATTGTTAGGCGGGTACCTTCAAACAGTCTTTAACGGTCAGTTAGCCTTAAATAATCAAATAAAATCTTATTGTTTGCCTGCTAAAAAATATTCTGAAGCGTCAAGTACCTATATATTTCAAGAGGAGTGTTTTCAATTATGAAACTCAAACACACTCATCCCATCTACCTCTTGATAGTGATGATCACCCTGGTGGTCCTTAGCCATTCTTGTAAAAGCTTATTAGGCACAAGTCAAAATCCTAAGCCCCCCGCAACACTACAGTCAGTTGTATCAACTGACTACCGAGTCTTTCTTTCGGAACATAAGACAAAAGAAGGTTATTTTTTCTTTGAAGTTTGTCATCAGGTTCATCAAACCTGTACCAATGTTTTTCAAGTTTCGCCAACGGAAGAAGGACAGACTGTTCGCTATGCCTATTTTAAAATCGCTAATATTGACGAGGTTAAGAGAACAATTTTCGGTGACCTTGATCAAGAAACAAATGATTCACTGGCCGAAGAAATCAAGATTTTAGATCAGCAGTTAGTGAAATTTAAGGACCAAATGAAAGAACAGGTGAAAGTTGCCGTGCAGAAATATCATCAAGATCCAGAAAATTTCACCCGCTCACAGCTTGTTGAGCATGTGGATCCAGTGAAAGCGTCGAATCTTAAAAAATTACGTCATATACCCCAAAAGCTAAAAACCCCGGAGTTTTTAGGCACCGTGGCGGTGATGACTTATTTATCGAGAGCAACTCAAGTCGTTCAGGCTAATCCCTATACTGCAAGAGCAAGAATCCTGTTATTAGAAGTGCCCCTTTTGATAGGTGGTGCTTGGGCGTTTTTTTCTGGCTTTGATTTTTTTATTAAGTCCATGGAAGACACGGTATTTGATGATGCTATTACCCGCAGAGAGCGTTCATTATTAACCGAGGACAAACTTGATGAGTTGGTTGAACAAAGGTACGGCGATAAGATTAAGGATCATGAACAACAGATAAAGCAGGCTCGTCAAGAGCTTATTACGCAAATGGATGAGGATGGACAGGCGGCAAGAGAAAGGCAAGATAAGTATCAACTCTTAATCAATTATTTTCCAGCTATACTTGATCCCAATACCACCAAAACTGTGCCAACGAATAAGCGTTTTATGACCTTAATAGCTCATCTAGGCAAACTCCTTGAACAGATTGTCCGAGCTGATTTAGCGGCGAATAATAGAACAGAAGATTTAGCTCGATTTAAGGATAAAAAAATCATTGCCAAAATGTGTTTCCCGGATGAAGAAATTGTGAGTGAGCTACAGGTTAAGTCCACGAAAACCCTCTGTTATCGGATTCGCCACTGAAGGAGTTACTAGTGTATCACTATCATAAGATTTGGCGAGGAACCTGGATAGCTATGGCTGCTACCATCGGTGTTGGTTTAGTATTTTGTCTGGTCCTAGGTTGTCGGATGATGGGGTCAGTGGAACCGAGTCATGGTGAGGTCAAATATGCTCACGATCATGAGTATGTGATGTATTTTAAACAACACGCACTCAAACCAGAACAGTATTATTTTGTGGTTTGTCTCCTGGATTCAAGTGGTATTGATAATTATAATGTGATCGAAGAATCATGTATTAATGGTTTTTATTTACAGGATGACTCGCCAGTGTTTTTTACTCTGAAGAGTGTGACCGATCTTAAACCAACTGTAGTAAGCTCTGATTGGGATGAGAATGATTTAACTGCCCTTCATCGTCTCAAGAAAGCTCGAGATATTCAAGTGAGAAGGCATCAGTTAAGCACCGAAAGACGGGTCCGTAATTTACCTGGGACTCTTGGTCGTACTGGACTGGTGACCTTTTTGAGTGGTAGCGCTATTCAAGCGATGGTAGGCAATCATAAGATTGCTAAGTCTTTACAAGCGGTCGGCGGTATTATTATGGTGGCTGGCTTGGGAGTGTATGGTTTAACCCCAGAATTTGATGCCAAAAATCAACCTGTGCCACCTTTTGATTGGCAGTGTCCTAGTTGTCCTGGGCTCAACGAACAGGGAAATAGTGATACTACTTACGATCATCCACAAGACAAACAGTTTAGAAAGCTTGCTCGCAATATTAAAGATCAATATAACATGATGCCAATTGTTGTTACCCACTGGCCTAATTTTTTCCAAACCACGACTTGGAAAAGAACGGGCAAAGTCAACCACCTTCTCAATGCGGTTGGTCTCTATCTCAATCAAACACTATTTCATTACAACAGTCGTATTACCAAAATATGTTTACCTGTCTCAGATGTTAGTCAATTTAATACGATTGATATCAGTAGTCTTGATAATAGTCAGCCTGAAAAAATTGATTTTACCGAGTTAGTCCCCAGAGACTGCTCGCTTTTGACCCAAGAGTAAACGCCCTGAAAGGATAAAAATGAATAGTTGTTGTATCCTCAATCGAAAAACATTTCAGGTAATGAGTCTGATAATCATGATCCTTGGTTTGACTTTGGTGAGTGCTTGTAAATTTATGGGTTCAGGTGAACACAGTGATCATCAGCATCAGTTACAGGCTCTTGTTGATGATGAGAGTGTGATTATGTTTTCAAAGAAGAAATCAAACTCAGTTTATTTTTTTGAAGTGTGCCCGGTGAAAAAGGGCACCCTGAGTCCTATTAAGGATGGTTGTGTGAATGCTTTTAAAGACGCACAAAATCAGGGAGTATTTTTTGAGCTTAAGCAAGTCACAGCTTTTCGGGGAACCCCTGACACAACCTCCTTGGATGATCAAGAAATGAAACGCTACCAGCAAGCTGAAAACGCGCTCAAGCAACAGATTAAAAGTCGTATTACTGACGAACTTAAAGTATTAGAGGAAAAGCATGCAGATCAAACAGATACCAACCCTGCTGTGACGGCTGGTGCCATTGGTGCCCTATATCTCCTCGGCCAAGGAAGGATAGCATTACAAGATGTTTTTATGAAAAGCAGAGGTT
This sequence comes from Pseudomonadota bacterium, assembly GCA_026710525.1. Taxonomy (GTDB): domain Bacteria; phylum Bdellovibrionota_B; class Oligoflexia; order Oligoflexales; family Bin106; genus Bin106. Next base: position 1,372 of record JAPOQT010000078.1, on the reverse strand, counting down.
TTCTTCCAACGGCGAAAAACACACTCTTAGATGCAAAGTATCGTGTGGCTCTGGTAATGCTAGCGGTACCAACTATCATTGAGATATTTAGTTTGGTTATTAGCGACCAGAATACTCAACAAATCAACCAAGATGTATTAGCTAAAGATTTGTCAGAGGAGTTAGCTGCTCAAGCTTCTGATCAATTACTGGCAGAATTCGGACAGTCTTCTTATGTGATGACCCATTTATCTAATATTATTGATCAACAGCAACTGGTAAAAACTCCTTCAGTAGCTGAATTCACAAAAGGCTTAGGTATTTATTTAAGATCTCTTGGGTTATCAGATTCCCTTGGGAATAAGGTAGCGAAGTACTGTGTACCTAAAAAACACAGACATACCATTAAAAAGTGGCTTATTGATTTCGAGGAGGAGTGTTTTAATTATTAGGGCTCGGTGGTTGTTTGTTAAGACCTTACCTGGATAGGAAAGTCATTATAACAAATGTTCTTAACCACCGTAGTCACTATAATTTTTTAATTTTTTTAATTATTAGTTTTATTATCTCGATAAGGCGGGAGTATCATGTTTATGGTAGAAAAAGTCCAACAGTTTTATAAATAATGAAATGAGGTTAGCTCATGATTAAGTGTTTATCCGTCATCAATCGAAAGATCATGAAGATCAAGTACTTGGCATCTTTTTTGGTGATTAGTGCTTTTATTTTGTCATGGAATACTATTGCTCTCGGTGAGGACGATAATGGTGAGGACGATAATGGAAATGGGTCAACTGGTACTCCGGATGCTCAAATCCAAATGGATATAGCCCCTGAGCATCCAAACGATGCCTTTGTCTTATTTGGTTTACCTGGACAATTCAACCCTGGGATGATGCGCAACACGGGAAACGGCGACGACACAGACGACGACTGTGAACCAGGAGAAGAGGGTGAATGTGATAACCCAGAATCGGTGAATGGTTATGACTCAGCCACTGAGAATCTTGTGCAGTTATATCGAGGTAAACAACGTATTATTAATATGATGTTCATTGTTGATAATCATGATCAAAAGGGTGGTAACATGAACGAAGCTGTCGGAATTATGAAAAAAGTCATTGAATATCTTGTAGATCTAAACAAAAAAAACTTACTAAGTAAATCGGTTCATTTAAATCTGGGCTTATACTCAGAGCATGGTGGTAATACAAAGCACAGTACCGTCTTCACGAAAAAGCATGAAGACAGTGTTAATAAGAAACTAAAGGACGCTTTCGGTGCGACAGCTGAAATATACCTTGTTAATAAGAATGTAGACAGGACAAAAGCCCTTGCCAATGCTGCGGTATTTGTTACATCAGAAGTGGATCAGAGATGCTCAAGCAAAGGG
>JAPOQT010000077.1 GCA_026710525.1 Pseudomonadota bacterium | reverse complement strand
TTGTGGTCCGTCATCAAGGTCAGTTATTTATTATGGAGTTTAAAGCAACCACCAGTAAAGACCATAATAAAGTTGCTGAGGAAGCGATGGCACAAATCAAGGATCGTGGTTATGCTGACCAGTATAAAACTTGTGGCAATCAAGGTCATCTAATGGCCCTTGTTTTTAGTAAAGGAAAACGAAATATTGGGAAAGTTCTGGTAAAAAAGGTCTGGTAAGACAAAGTAGTTAACAATAGGATCTCCGTCGTTACTTTTAATGAGCTTGGCTTTTATGATCGTCATAATGTTTTTAAGTTTATCTGTTAAGACTACTACAGGATTTTTATGTTTAAGATAATGTTTAATTTCCTAGTTTGACTCATGAATATGGACCTCCAGGATCAATTAACTTGGCGATGTTTTCGAAAGTGAGTTAAGAGATAATATGACGGTAAATGTTTGCTATTACCTCTGGCTCAATAAGAACTCCCAAATGACTTGTCTTCACACGAAGATAGCTACTTAATCTATTCAAATCCTCTTTGAGATCTTGAGGTAAAGACTCCGAAAGGCCATCAAAAGCGCTCTCTATCCAAAAAATTTTGCCTTCTTGATTGAGAAGCCCTTTCAGAACGTTAATCACCTGCTGACGTGTGATCCAACGGCTAAAAAACAGGGGATAAGATACGTTGCCAGAACCATTATGGTTTTTATCATCAACAAGTCTTATGGGAAACTGTTTTCTTTTAAACCATCCACAAGCTGGCAAAGATGAGTATAATCCGTGGTTCCAGATGTAACGAAAAAAAGACGGGCTCTTGAATAAAGTTAGTTCCCAAAAAATACGAGAAAAATTAATCCGAGTAGGCACAGCTAAACAAGTCACTGATAAAATGGCTACTGGCCAGGAATTTTTATGACTGAGATAGTGGTGATAGCTTAAGCAAGCTATCACACCACCTAAACTATGGCCAGTGAGGTGGATCGAGGTGACATTGTGACGGCGTAAAAATTGGGTGAGATCAGCCATAAACTGAGCTATGTCACCGCACCAAGTGCCTTCAGATAATCGACCATGACCTTCAAGGTCAACAGCAATAACCATCACTTGTTTCTCTGTTAAATAGGTCACCAAATCATGGGTTAAATATGTGGCATCATTACCTGTGCCATGAAGATAAAGTACCGGGGACTCATTATGTTGAGCGCCACTTGAATCACCTTGAGATAAAGGATAATAAAACAACACCCTATGACGATGAAGATCTCTTTCAAGAAACAACACTTCCCGTCGAAAGGCCCCCTGTTTAACTTGCTTAATGGTCATCACTTTCATCCAGAAATTTATTCATTAAGTTAACCATCCGAACGATTTTACCGCACTGGGTTATTAGTATAATATTTGGCAAGAAAGTATTCACTGGGTATCGAACATTTCATATATCAGTTCAAGAGTTTTAAGAGTCATCTAACATGATCCGATAGGAAAGGTGTTAAAAAAACTGCTTCATTTTAAGGATAACAGCTGTGGTAGCAACTAGTACATTGAACGATCAAATTATTAATCAGAAATACAAAATTCAAAAACTTATTGGTGTAGGTGGTTTAGGTCGGGTTTATAAGGCCACTGATATTAAGCGAGAAAAACCGGTCGCTATTAAGTTTCTCAATGAAGGCCTCGTTAGTAATCAAGCTGTACTCGGAACTTTCCATCGAGAGTTACTACTGACCTCTAAGCTACACCATAAAAATATTGTTGGCTACAAAGACTCTCATTTTAACCCACCCCATTGTTATATTGTTTCTGATTACGTAGATGGCTGGAATGGCAGTCAGTTCTCGTCACGTGTTGGCCAGGTGCCACCTCTGGTCGCTCTAGCTATTTGTGTTGATCTCCTCCAAGGAGTTGATTATCTCCATCTTCATGATATTGTGCACTCAGATATCTCTATTGCCAACGTGATGATTGGCCGAAATGGTCGAGTCTTTCTCACTGATTTTGGCTTTTCTGTGGACCCTTCAGTGGAGTCCTATATGGAGCAGACTTTTGGCACACCTGGGTTTTACTCACCTGAGCATATTACGAGAGCGAAAATCATACCAAGCTCTGATCTTTACTGTGTAGCTCTTGTCCTATGGTCACTGATCACCGGTGAAACACCTTTGAGCTTCACGAAGAACCCCAAGAAAATTAAAGAGGCCATGAAAAACATATCATTTCACAAAATCAAGATAGCTGATCGCACTGTGAGGAATGCTCTGATTAAAGTACTAAAAAAAGCTTTGTGTTATCATTCTTTTTTCCGTTACAAATCAGCTAAGCATATGTCCTATGATTGTTACCGGATTATTAATCGAGTAGGGCTCTCTTATCCTCGAGCTGGTATCTTACAGTTTTTAATTGATCAAAAACTCACCACCCAAAAATTCGCTTTACCACAACAAAGTATCTATCTTGAGTAATATAAAATCATATTGAGTCAAAATATTCACGTCATTGTGAGTGATGGGCAAGATCATGATAAACCACTGGAGAGGACATGCCAGCACTTAAACAGTCACGGTCAAAGTTCATTGATTTAGCTCATTTATTTCTTTACTTAATAACAAAATAATTTTATAAATTACTAGTCTAAATTACTAGAAAACATGCTAGTGCCATCAATTAAGTAATGACTGTGCCAATCTTATCTAAAATTCATTATCTTTTTTTTTTAAAAATGATATAACCAAAACGAGGGCTAACTAAACCATAAGACTGGGGGCCCTGTGGCCACAGTATGGTTCTTGGTTTTATGTGATTTTATTTAGCTTACTTGGTGAGAAATGAAGCGAAGACTAGCAAAAG
>JAPOQT010000076.1 GCA_026710525.1 Pseudomonadota bacterium | reverse complement strand
TTGTTGGCGCGGTGTCCCGAATGGTTAGGGAACTGATTGCAAATCAGTGCTATGTCGGTTCGAATCCGATCCGCGCCTCCATCTCTCTATATCATATAGCATGTCAAAGTCCTAATACTATTTATAGTGATTTTATCACAACCAGGGGTGATGAGAGTGAGTTATTACCTAGCTCCGAGGGAGCGATCATTAAGGGTTTGTTACGTAAATTATGATAATAGAATTATTGATGCCACCTTAGAGCAGGTTGAACGAGAACTTGATAAAATTTATGAATTCGAGATCGTTGAGTTAGATCATCTCGATGCTCCCGAGTTTGATCCTTGTGATTTGCTTGTTCTCATTGCCCACCAAACCACATCAGATCATTTACTTGATTGGGTAAAGAGTTTAGCTGTCAGGCTAGCGAAACGTATTTGGACACCTACTCTCATTATTGGTGATCTTAGACCTGTAGCGACCAGAGATCTCGTTGGTTTTGCCTCTTCTTCTAACTGGTATTTTGATGTTGTGGATTCAGAGCATTTGTCGTCGATGGCCCTGAGAATGGCGAATCTGATTCGTATTAAAGACCATCTTCATGAGTTATTTCGATACGAAAGTTCACTGTCAGTGATTGAACGCAAAGCGGACGATCAAAAGAAACGAGTTGACGAGCTGATTAAAAAGTTACAACAACAAATAGATCGTTAAGGTTATGCTGTCTGGTGATCGTGTGCAACAACCAACAGAACATGAGCGTTTAGTTTGTGATTATTATCTTGAAGTCACTGGCACAGGTCCTTTTCTGCCCTACGAAGATCATCAAGTTATTCGTGTCTGGCTTGAACAGTCCTCCCTCCATCATACTCTTTTAGCTCTCAGTGAAGTTTTGACAAACTATTATGAGCGTCACTCAGCTTACCCGAGAAATATCCGGATGATTCATAAAGACGTGATGAAGATCTTACAATTTTCTTGATGGTGGCTATTTGCCATTGTGTTTCACCATCAGTACTATCGATTTCATGATTAAGCTTTTTACGGTTTAGCTAGGTTGACTTAGGAAATAATAATAATAAAGATTCTATTTTTTATTTGTAACTTATCAAAAAGCTATTTATAATGATCCAGTAAAAGTGGGCTATGGTACTAGCTTTTACCTTATTAACTTAATCAAAGCAGTGTGGGTAGTTTGATCGTTATGCAGTTATCATATAGGGATTTTAGACCAAGGATCTTAGGTATTATTTTGGTGCTCATATGGTGTGTCGTTACGGTGAGTATTGGTGGTCAAGTTTACTCTATTGACAGAAAAAATCGTCCTAGCACGAAGAAGTTTTCTGTGCTATGGGAGCAGGTGTCAAAAGAGTTTTTTTGCCAAGATGTTGCCTGTATTCATTGGTATGATGCTGAGACGAATCAAGTAAAACAAAAATTAGAGTCAGTCATTGAATCCCTTCATTCTCGGCTTAATGACTCAGATATTCCCAAGCCTGAAATTGTCTTTGTAACATCACCAACAGCGTACTCTCCCCATGTTAAGAAACTTTCTGCTGATACATATGAATCTTCTGACTCTCCGTCGCCCTTTGCTAGCTATCTCAAGGTTGAGTTTTTGCCAATTAAGTTCTGGCCACATTCTGAAAAAAGACAAAATCAGGAAGAGCTTGCTGAAGTCGATCGTTTCATTTACATGTTAAGTCATAATTCCCGAATCGATGATTATGACGACGATATTCTCAGTCGAGTACGGATACCGTTTTTGTCGACAAAAGCAAAAACTTTTCTCGATGTTCATCAAGTAGTCACCATGATGAACGAGTTATTTAAGGGGCATACTTCGTTTCACAGTCATAGTAATAGGATTGTTTATTATCAGCCAAACTCGGCAAGTTCTCAGTTTAACTGGCAGGCAGATGGGGTTTTTATTGAGAGAAAAGTCAATAAAATACTCTATATTGCCTCGGAGTTACCTCGTATTGAGAATTATCAAGAGATTCTTATTGAGTTCCTCGCTGAGCTTTACGCGTATTATGAAATTGATGTTCGTCGGTCAGCTCGTTCGATGATTGATAATGACAATATTGACATTGTCTCTGATGCTTTTGGATCTCGATTAGGTGGTGGTGTTGGTCAGGTTATCACGGGATTAAAACAGGAAGAAGTGGACCAAATATTCAGCTCAGCCCTTGCTTTTCCCAAAAAGCAAGGGCTGAGATTTACTCCTGATCTATTTTATTTATTCTATTTTCTTGAGAACATCACTAGCTCTTTAATGGAACAATCAAATTTTTTAACCATCTCAGATAGAGACAAACCATTATTATTTTCGAATACTCTTGTCGCTCGAGAATTACTTGAGGAAATCCGTGAAATGGAGGTGTGGGATAAATTCTCGCAAAAAATCATATCTGTTATTATTAGGCAACATTGGAGTGCCCAAAATAAGGAGCGTTTTATTGAAAAAGCGTTTAATCATCCAGCAACTTTATTGCAGGTAATAGCTAGTGATTACAGTCTTGTTCCCTATGATTTTGTGGCTAAGGTCGAATTAGCCCTGTTGAATTATTATTACCAAAAAACACCTTATCAACATGTTATTCAAACCCTTGAAATTAGTGTTGATGATCTGGTAGCAAAATTTTTTCAGAAATTTTTCATCAACGAAAACTCTGCGTTATTTCTCTCTATTGTTAGTTGGCTCAGTGAACCAGACCCCAAGGATTTTAATGATAAAATGTTGATCTTATCGAAGTTGTTTTATGAAGCAAAAAATTCTGTGAGTGAAGGCCAGATACTGATGAATCAGAATAAAGCTTATCCTTATTCTGATATTTACCGTAAAGACGAAACAATTATTTACTACCTCTCTCTGCTATCCTTGCCTCATAATCTATATCTGGATTATCTGTTGCGTAACGTTCCGGCTACAGAGCGGGCGAGATGTTTGTTAAGCTTGCAATTTGAAGAAAATCTTTTAGAGTACTATTATTTTGATTATTTTGCCTCTCCCATAGGGGCTTATATTCACACTTGTGGTCGTGTATTTAATATTGAAAAAGAATTATTAAGGCATAAGTGATGGGGTATTCTCTCCAGATTCTGGAGCAGAACTATTTCACAAATATCAACCAAAGAAATATAGGGAACCGTTTTAGGTGCCCTCCAGGCCTATTCTTGGCTAACAACATCGCTAGCCACTGTAATCTCATTCTGCTCGTAAATGTTATATTTTACTAAGATTTTATGACCTTGTATTATTGTTGCCCAACCTCATCACAAATGAGAGGGCTAGTATTACTCGCTGTCACAGGAAAAATGACGCAGTTCCATGGATTACCTCATGTTAGTTACCGTTATTCGATGAAATCAGTATGGAAGAGGTAGCTTTTGTGGTTTAACAGCAATATAAAGGAAAAATGGTCTGTTAGCTGGTTAATTGAAACAGTGAAGTTATCCGATACCTATTAAGGTGGTCATATTAGGAAGAAACTTGTGGATATAATGGTATATGTGCAAGTGAGACCAGATTTTGTTTGTCCTTTATGGTTACTGGTAGGAGTTTCTTAAGTGTTCAACGCAGATCATCACCACCAAACATATGTGATTGTTGCGCCGTCAGGAGGGGGGAAGAGTAGTCTCATATTTTCTCTGTTGAATCGGCACCACAACCTTGCTCTGGCGGTGAGCCATACTACTCGGAGGGCGAGAGCAAAGGAAAAAGAAGGCCAGCATTATTATTTTTCAAGTATCGATCACTTTAAGAGCCTCATTAACCAAGGGGCTTTTTTAGAATGGGCTGAAGTCCATAAAGATTTCTATGGGACAACGAAACAGGAAATTTACCGGATTCACCAGTCTGAGAAAAAAGCGGTTTGTGATATTGATATCCAAGGCTTAATTCAGGTAAAAAAGATAATGCCGATTGTTCCGGCACTGTTTGTGTTACCACCATCGTTTAAAGAAATGAAACGGCGTTTGCTACAAAGAAACTCTGAAACCGAGGAGTCACTGAAACGTAGGTATTCATCGGCGCTCAAAGAATTATCTTTGATGCATCATTCAGACTTTTTTTTAGTTAATGAAGACTTTGACTTATCGCGAAAAATTGTAGAAGATTGGATGGTCTTTGGTCGGTGCCCACCAAACCAAAAAGAGGAGGCACTGAAATTAGCGGATGACTTGATATTAGAGTTAACCCAGGCTGTAGAACAGCCAGATGAAGTATAATATGCCCATAGCCATAGAAGCTCTTTCACGTTAAGAGAGATAAGAGTATGTTACAAGTAAGATCTGCCATAGCAATAGATGATAAATATGCGAGCCCAAAAGAGCATTTTGAAAGTGTGGTAGCTAAGTTACAACATCTGAACGTAGCTGAAAAACACATACGATTTTTATGGGATGTGTTTATTTATGCTGAAAAAATGCATGGTCTTCAAAAGCGACAGTCTGGTGAGCTTTACATTCATCATCCCATTGAGGTTTGTGATATTCTGAGTCAGTTTACCTCAGACCATCAAGCATTAGCGGCTGCTCTTCTCCACGATACAGTAGAAGACACAGCTGCCACAACAGAAGAACTACAAAATCTTTTTGGCTCTGGTGTCGCGAGTTTAGTGAGTGGTCTTACTAAGGTGAGTCAGGTTAAGTTTTTATCAAAACAAGAAAAGCTGGCTGAAAATTTTCGGCGCATGGTGCTCACCATGGCAAAAGATCTTAGGGTCGTTATCATTAAGCTATGCGATCGACTGCATAATATGCGTACTATTGAGGTATTAGATATAGATAAGGGGAAACGTATTGCGAAAGAGACCCTTGACATTTATGCTCCTCTAGCTCATCGTCTCGGTATTTATAGTCTTAAAAGTGAGTTAGAAGATCTTTGTCTTAAGCTCCTCAAACCAGAAATATATAATGACATTGCCCAGAAAGTTTCGCGTCGGAGAGAAGAACGTTACGTTGAAATCGAAGAGGTGAAAACCGTGCTCCGTGAAGAGCTTGCCTTGTATGGTTTTAAACAGGCTGAAATCACCGGTAGGTCAAAACATTTTTATTCGATTTACAAGAAGATGGTGGTTCGTAAGTTGCTATTTGAAGAGATCAATGATCTGATTGCTTTTCGCGTTGTTGTTGATTCAGTAAAAGACTGTTATGAGATCCTCGGTTTGGTTCATTCCCTCTGGAAACCACAACCGGGTAGGTTTAAAGATTATATTGCGATGCCCAAGGCCAACCGCTATCAATCCCTTCATACGACAGTGATAGGTCCAGGCGGTTCATTAGCTGAAATTCAAATTCGGACCAAAGAAATGCACCAGGTTTGTGAGTATGGGGTAACAGCTCACTGGCTATATAAGGAGAAACAAGAAGGTTTTAAGGGTGATCATCACGAAACATTTAGTTGGTTGCGTCAGATTGTGGAGTGGCAAAAAGACGTCACTGACTCCGCAGAGTATATCACCACACTTAAGGTAGATCTCTTTGACCATGAGATATTTGTTTTTTCTCCTAAGGGTGATGTCTTTCGTTTACCCCATAAAGCCACCCCCCTTGATTTTGCTTTTTCCATTCATACGGGGGTAGGGCTTAAAACCCGAGCAGCCAAAGTAAATCAAAGAATCGTACCCCTGCATCATACCCTTAAAAATGGTGATATTGTTGAGATCATCACTTCTGATACTCAAAAACCGGGTAAGAACTGGTTGAGTATTGTGACCACTTCTAGGGCGAAGAGTAAAATTCGTTCTTACCTTCGTTCAGAGGAGCGAGAAGTTCACCGACAACTGGGCAAGAGTCTTTTTATTCAAGAGTTAGAACAGGAAAACATTTCTTTCGATAAGTTTATCAAAAATTCATCATGGCTTGACAAGGTGACGAGATGGAGTCGGGTGTCGAGTTTAGATGAGTTTCTTATTCACGTTGGTTTTGGTAAAATATCACCAAAAAATGTTCTTACCAGACTTTTAGAGAAATCGAGTAAGAAAGAAGATTTTTTAGGGAAGGCCTTCAAGAAGGAGGAGAGTAAGTCCCAAAAGGGTGTGAAATCTGGTGTTGGTCAGCAAGGGGGCATTATGGTGTCGGGTCTTGATAATGTCCTGATTACCATTGCGAAATGTTGCCGTCCTATTCCTGGTGATGAGATTTTAGGTTACGTGACTCGTGGTCGGGGTGTTACTATTCATCGTTTCGACTGTGAGAAAGGTCTTGATCTTGATCCGGCAAGACGTATTGACGTGTGCTGGAGCGATAAAGCAAACCGATCGAGTGTCCATGAAGTTGGCCTCAGGGTTGAGACGAAAGATAAGCCAGGAGTGGCTTCTGAAGTGACCTCATGTATTTCTGCTTGCGGTGCTAGTATTATTAAGGCTAATATTCATCTTAATAAGCAGAATGTCGGAGTTTTTTATATTAAAATTTCGGTAAAGTCCCTCGAAGAACTCCAAAGTATTATGGCTAAAATCGAGTGTATTGCTGAGGTGCTCTCGGTAGAGAGATGGTCCTAGTCATGGCAAAGGCTTACGAGTTATCAGTACTCGTACTACCTGTATCGTTAAGGTTAGTTTCTGCATGTTTATGGACTTCAGGAGATGTTTCTGGTTGACTGGCTGTTTGCGCAGGTTCATCTCCCTGTGGTTGCCAATCTAACAGTGGCCAACTCGTCATGATGTAGCAGATAATCGCCAAGAAAAAAATAACGGTTAAGGTGTAAGATATGATAAGCATAAGTGATCAGGGTGTGAATGAAAGTTGAATGAAATAAAAAGAAGCCCCATAGAAGACCTATGGGGCTCGTTTTTTGTGAAGGCGATCATCATTCTTAAGAAAATTTTCGCTCTCGAGCCTGACTCACCCTAATGGGTCGGCCATCAATACTTTTACCATCGAGATTTTCTATAGCTTCTTGAGCTTCACTCGCGGTTTCCATTTCAACAAAGCCAAAACCTTTGCTCCGACCACTATCGCGATCAGTGATGATTTTAACAGATTTGACAACACCAAAGTTAGCAAACTCAGTTTGCAAGTCACTTTCTTGGGTCTGATAAGAGATGTTGCCGATAAACAAGCGATTGGTCATTTTTCCGATTCCTTATTAAGTCACTAAAAACACTAAAGAGCACTAGAACACACGAACGTCGAGTGAAGGCACTCATAACTGATAAAAATAGCACCCTCCCTTCGGAAGGTTTACGCCTAATACTTGTTAAAGCAAAAAGGCAAAGAGGTTAGGTTATGGGCCTTTCATTTGTCGGTTTATTCTCAAGATTTGTTAGTTACCTTTTGACCCGTTAAATGGTGATCGATATCACGGGCAACACTCCTCGTTAGGTTAGTATAACATCAAAAGTCACAGATTAGGTAATTATTTGTGTTTTGTCAAGCTTAAAAAATATGGCACCGGATTTAGGTGTTGTGAATCACGTATTCTTCGGGTAATCCTCTGAGGTTATAACCAGAGGACATTACTCTGCCATAAGCCCCAGCGCCACAGATAACTAGGATATCACCAGGAGTCACTTTCGGGAGCTTGCGCGATCGCCCAAGAACGTCTCCCGTTTCGCAAATCGGCCCCACAATATCAACGATCTCTTTGCTGCGATTAGCCTGCTTTTGATGGCTCAGGTGGGCGATATGGTGGTAAGCACCGTAGAGAGCCGGCCTAATTAGGGTATGCATACCAGCATCCACCCCGACGTAATTCTTAGTGTTTTTGATTTTTACTTGATGAACTTTGGTGAGGATAATTCCCGCTTCAGAGACAAGATATCTTCCTGGTTCGACCGCTAGGTGGTAATCAGGATACTTTTGTTTGATGCTTTTCAATGTTTGATTGACATCAGTGAGGCTAAAAGAAGGGTGAGCGCCAGTGCCATCTGGCAGTTCTTGGACCGGAAAGCCACCGCCAATATCAATGATGGCAGTGGTATTCATTGACTTAGCTAAATCGATTAATGTGAGGGCTGTTTCTTGCCAGCTGTGTAGGGTAGGAATACCACTCCCTTTGTGAGCGTGGAATCCGATCACATTGATTTTAAGTTTTTTCACCAAGTGGCAAATCTGGGGCCAATCCCTCATAGAAATACCAAACTTAGAAGCGTCTCCAGCTGTTCTCACATGGGGGTGATGACCTTTTGGTTTGCCTGGGTCCATGCGAATGAATAAATTTTGATGAGCAAAGACATCCGGGTATCTTTGGAGCAAGTCAAGATTGTCCACAGTGACCATAACACCAAGATCTATGGCTGCTTGGTATTCATCAAGGGGTGCTGAATGGGGGGTAAACAGGATTTTATTTGGTTGAAAATGGCTGAGATGATCTTGGAGATGAAGAACTTCAGCCAAGGACACACATTCAAAGCCAAAACCTTTTGTGGCGATTAACCTAATAATTTCTGGGTGAGGATTAGCTTTCATCGAGTAAAAGACGTGACTTATGGCGTCACAGTTCAGGAGTTCAGAGCACTTTTTTGCTACCGTGGATAAATGGTACACATACAAAGGCAGAGGGTGCTCGCCACCACTGGCTAGTTGTTCTAAGTGACAAGTGATTTCTTGTTGTTGCCACCATAAAAGATCAGATTGTTTTTGGTTGGGTAAGTTTTGTTTTATGTGAGGAGGGTGTCGAGGATCAGGGGGTGCGATAATGTTTTGCCATGAATAACCGAATATTTTTGGATGGGCATCAGCTTTTTTGAATAAAATGCGATGGAGATGTTTTAGTAAGGCATCACCATCTTTTTTTTCGACGGTAAAAGAGAAATTGAGATCATTAGCTGCTTGAGACACAGCAAACACTTGTTTATCCTTAAAGGCCTCCATCACCGGCGCTAAGAGATGGAGAATCGATCGAATACCGCGCCCCACTAAACTAATTGTGGTACATTCAGCAAATATGGTTAGCCGGCATATTTTTTTGATTTCTTCTGTCAGTTGTTTGAAGGAGGCACCACTAAAATTTTGCCCTTCACTATTCAGGGTAACCGTGACATTAGTCTCAGATGTGGATACGGTATCGCAGGAGATGTGGTATTTTTTAAAGAGGGAAAAAATTTCTGCCAGAAAACCTGTTTGTTGCCACATCTTTATGCTTTCCATAGAAAAAACATAAATTGAGTTTTTTGTCGAGATCCCCTTAACGTAACAGGACGAATGGCAGGTTGAGCTAATGACCGTGGTGGTGGTGAAATCTGGTTTTTCACTCCAGCGAATTGTCAGGGGAATCTTGTTTGGCATCAAAGGTTCGATACATCTAGGATGGAGGACTTTAGCGCCACTACTAGCGAGTTCTTGAGCTTCTTCATAGGACAGTTGTAACAGGAGTCGACTAGAGGGGATGATTTTCGGGTTAGCGGTAAAGATACCGGGGACGTCAGTCCAAATCTCTAAGGACTTAGCTTGTAATTTAGCCGCAATACTTGACGCCGAGGTATCCGAACCACCACGGCCTAAAAGCACCGTATGATTATGGTGATCTCGAGCTAAGAACCCTTGGGTAAGAATCACATCATAAGAACTACTAAGGCAACTTTGTTGTAACTGGTGATCAAAATGGAATTCACAGGAGGCATTGAGGTAATGTTGATCCTGACCAAAAAAAGATAATACGTTGCTTTTTTGATTGGCTGTCAACCAAGTGGTGACGTCCACATGGTTGACTTGATGTCCTAATTTTTGCAGATAATGCTCACCGGCTGTTGTGAGCATATACTCACCCCTTGCCATGATTTTTGCTTTTAAGGCAGGACTTGGGTTTTGGGTGAGTGTGAATTCTTGAATAAGTTCATCGAGATGGCTAAATTCTTGATCTAAAATCGATGGCGACAAATCAAGGGTAGAGAGTAACGATCGGTGTTGTTTTTTAATTGCGGCGGTAGCTTTGTGGTCAAAGCTCTTTTGAGTTTCGGTGATCAGGACTTCTAGTTTATTTGATATTCCGGCAAGTGCTGAACACACTATCACCGGAAGTTCACCGCGATCTTGGTAATATTTAATCTTGTCAGATATGACTTGCCAACAGCTTTTCTCCTGGACAGAGGTGCCACCAAACTTCAAAACCACAATAGACTGTTTCATCTTTGAGATAGACCCCTCAAAGGATACAACCGCCGGTATGACAGATCAAGCATGGTTCGGCACCTAAAAGAAACAAAAGTTGGGTGGCGATCCCTGGAGGATTCGAACCTCCGACCTACTGATTAGAAGTCAGTTGCTCTATCCAGCTGAGCTAAGGGACCAGTTTTAGTTGCATAGGGTATGACACCTATCTTTGTTTGTCAAGACAAAGGGTAGGTGTGGTCAATATTTTTTCTGGGGTTTATTCCTTTTGCTCAGTTGAGTGTTTTGTTGATTCATTTGCACGAGTTTATCTATCACTAAAGTACTATGATTGCCACCAATGCCTTTAATAGCTGAGATGATTTCTTGGCTAATATATAGTGGCTGACCTCTTCTGAAGTTTCTTGGATTTGTATACATTTTTGCCAGTTTATTAATCACATGTTTATTTTGCGAGTTATGAAAAAGGGCGTGGTAAACCTCCACTGTTTGTGATCTTACCACCAAAGCCTGGTCTGTCTCGGAGGCTTGGATAATCTCGCGGCAAAGGCGAGACTTAAAATATTGTTTTTGACCACAAGCCTTCACCCAAGCGATACGCCATCCCCAATGCCAGGAGGCAAGAGCATGACCCTGACTTGTATGTTGATACCATAAATCTTTTTTCCAATCAAAGGTTTGTTGTCTAAAATATCCCCAGTCTTGTTTTGAGGGATTATCTTCGATATTAAAAACCCCAAGAGTGTCTCGAAATTTTTGCTGGTCTTTTCCTAAGGCATAGGGATAATTCATCACAAACAGCATACAGAAGAAGGTCAAGGGTGCTGCGAATCTCTTAAGGTGAGAAAAACACGTCATAGCTAACAAGATAGTTGTGATTTGTCTATTGTCTTCACACCTAGGCCATAAGTTCAGCCAAAATTGAGTGATATTCATCGTGACCGCCTCCTGTTCTTATATCAAAGCGCTTTCGCGCTTGTGAGTATTGTGATGCTAACTATCATAGCATGATCCAGAAATCAAAGGGGTAAAATTACTATGAAAAATTCCGTTTCATTTCTAGAGCATGGTAGCACATTGAAAATATTGCTAGGATGCCATGACCGGGCAGAAAATCCTAGTGCTGCTGAGTGCCAATGGTAAGTAACTTCACTCTCAGTACGTGGTAAGCCATAGATTAATGATCATCATTTGGCGTATTGTGTTTTAGTGTTAACCATATGACAGGGAGCTACCTTGATAACCTCCTGTTAATACGATTATATTTAAAAAGATAAAGGGATTAATGTTAATAAAAATTAAAAATTAATTAAGAAATATCTAAATTTGACGAAATAGTCCAAGAAGTTATTTGACTATAATTCATTGCTTTTTGTGAGCATGTTTGCTTTTGTTAACACCCTTTGGAAAGTATGGAGTGTTGCCTGTGTCTGATAAAATTTGGTACATTTATCACAAATCTAAACAATCAGGACCTTTTAGTCGCGATGAATTGAAAAAGGTAATCGCCTCTAAATCTTTATCTGATGAGTGTTTAGTGTTCAGTCAGGGTTGGTCTGATTGGAAACGACTCAGCGAGGTCAGAGAGCAGATCATGATATCTCATGTTCAAACACCGCCACCGCCGCCTATTAGCCCTGTTAATAAGTCAAAGGAACGGCAGCGAGGGAATCAAAGTAATGAGCAAATTCTCACCTTTAGTGACTGGAGTGCAGAGAACTCAAAGATCGACTCCATTAGACAAGCCAGATCACCAAGGCGCTCTGTTAATGGTCAGGTGATTGTTCATAATAACGATAACCTCATATTTGCCCAATCAGCAAATATTTCAGCGGAAGGATTCTTTATTAAAACGGATAAACAAATATTTAACATTGGCGAGGTCATTAAAATCACTTGCCGAATCATTGAAATAGGTGTGCCTTTTAATGCTGAGGCTCAAGTTGTTAGAAGAAGTAGTGGTGGTAAACAGGAGCCTTCAGGTTATGGACTTTATTTTACAGCAATTAAGCCAATGATTGTTGAGAAGATCCGTAAAATCATCATTGACAGCAAAGCCTCATGACAAAACGTGTAGTGTGAGTGTTAAATGAGTTTTTAGGTCTCTATTCTCAGATACAAGAAGGTTTGATGTGCAAGTCCCCTTAAAATAT
Organism: Pseudomonadota bacterium; assembly: GCA_026710525.1. Classification (GTDB taxonomy): domain Bacteria; phylum Bdellovibrionota_B; class Oligoflexia; order Oligoflexales; family Bin106; genus Bin106. The sequence goes on along the minus strand of JAPOQT010000076.1, from coordinate 6,588 downwards.
TGGAAACACGTTAACTCCCTTGAAGATGCATACTTTCTTATTGATATAGGTGTTGTTCTTCGTAGTGATGAAGTTGGTCGTCTTAAACGTAAGTTTAATGATGAAGATAGCTCAAAAATTTTTGCTTACTTAGGGAGCAGGTTTAATGAGCGTTTTCGTGACCTCACTGCGGCGGAAATAATCCTCGAATCGTTTTTTATGTGGTTGCTCGGGAATATGAAGGAAATATATATGATTACCTTCATCGAAAAGATTCACGAGCATCCCGAACGCAACGATATTGTGAGCGCTATACCCCAGTTGCTTTTGGGAATCGAATTCGTCGAAAGTCAGTTTAAGGAACAAGTTTTTGAACTTTCGGTTTTTTTGATTGCCCAATGTGGCATTCAAATGCATCATTTTAGTAAGCAGTATCCTGATGACTTTACGGATACGCCAAAGGTTGTCCAAGGAATTAATGTCTTTATGCTCAGTATTAGTAACGCTAATAATTACCGCGCTCGGCTCTGTTTGATTAATTATTTTGCTATGGTGGGTAATGATACTGGCGAGCGTTACCTTAGCCGTTGCGTGCAACGTTTTGGTTATACTCTCCTCAATCAAATAACAAAGGATCTTTTTTACAAAAAAACGGAAATTTATGCTTACCGGTATATGATCGACAATTTGCCCTATCTCCTTCTTTCTGACCATAATTGTCAGATGATTGTCCAAGAAGTGATGCGTTATAATATGCTTAAGTTTCCTGATAAGTTTGCTCGATTCTTGAAAGCCTTCTCAAATGACTTAAAGAACTCTCTTGTGGAGCGTTTTTCTCCTGATGATAGGGAGCTGATTGTGGAAAACTATTTAAAGCATATGGCCACTTTTCTCAAAATTATTTCCCAGGTTAATCAGCATAAAATGTCGAAAGAAATCATTCTCACTCTTTGTCTTTTTGAAGATTATTCAGCGAGTAAGAAGTTACTATTTCAGATATCCCACTCTCGTGAAATACGGTTGTACTATCGTGATCTTATTGGTACCTTAAGACATCAACCTAACCAGCGTGAGTATATCGAAAATCTCAGAAAATTTCGGTCTCATCAACGAGGTCGCAAGTCCTCGATGATCAAAAAAGAGGTGAGTATATTTCACCAAATTTTTTACAAGAAACCAACATCGGCAAGTAGAATAAGAAAAAGTAGTGCTGCTTAGTGGCTGTCATGGTTATAGATTCCATAGATCATATGTGGCGCTGTGTGTGATATTTACTCTCTGTTTGAGCAGCTTACTCACTCGCGTCAGGTGTGCCATTGACTGGGGTAATTTCTTCGGGGGTGAAGAAATCAATACTGGTCTGACCATCAATCACATCAGTAATAAACCAGGCGCCCTCCTTGCGAATCAGATTTAATGAGTTTTCAATGCTGATTTTAGCTTGACTTGTATTTTCAGGAGTCTCTGAGTTATTACTCATATTATTTGAGTCAAGGGATATTTGATCTTCTTTCTCCCCGGTGACCGGGAGTTCTTCATAAGAGAGGTCGTAGGTAATAACCACCTCTCGAGGTGTGAGGTCCTTTCTCTCAAGGAAGGAAAATCGATCAACTTTGTACTTTTTTTGGACAAAAATTTGATCAATTGTGGAGGCATCAGCCTCCTCAAGAGCTTGTTTTAAGTTGCCAGAAGTATAAGAAATAAGTTTTGTGACATCATCAACACTATTCATATTAAAAGCATGGCTCAGATAAGCTTCAACCACTTCTTCAGCTGTCATATTCTCGTGGGGCTTTTCGCACATAGTAGTACAACCTGCCACCATGAGCAGGGCAGCCAAATAAAGACGAAAAAATTGTGTTTTCATGTATGTCATGCTGGTCTTACTCTATCTTGTGGTTATTCGGTCATTATCTGTTAGCTCAAAATGCATGATTTACTAAGGGCAGAAGCCAACTAAGTTAATGACAAATCACTGACGAATGATCTCACTACCTTATGAGATACACATTCCTGGGATATCATCATCTACCATCATACCATAGTTCTCATAAGGTTCTGGTGTGCATCAAAATCACCCTCAGCATCACCAGGTCATCTTCTCATATGCCCATATAACGAGTTATTCGGTTTTTTATCGATAAATGATAAATCAAGAGTATGGTCATGGTTTTGTATGACACAGTAGAGAGTTATCGGTATAAATATTCACCATGATGTGGTGGAGAATGAGGGTTATTCTGGGCGGGAAGATGATGATCATCATCTTCTTGTTTTATGTTGGGAGGTTGTTTGTCAAAATCTTCCAGTGGTAATAGTTCTGTTATTTTTTCTGGTGGCGGTAACTTTGGGAGCGCCCATTGGTTTTGAGCAGAAGGTTGCTTGACATGAGAAGTTATATTTTTAGTTTGCCATTTAACATGTTTTGGCAGGCGAATAGCGACGCCATCAGGACGACTGTTAGCGGACCTATGGGAGTAAGTAAATACGTGGTGGGCATAAGTTTCTTGTGGCGAGGTGCAGGATAAAAAATCTCTGAGAAATTGTTTTTGTTCTGGGTAATTATTGTGGACAGTCATTCGAAAATAAGAGACGCTTTTTGGCAGAGAGTTGAGTTCATAGACTCGGTAAATTTTACGATCAATCAGCACAGCCATAAAAAATGGAGATGATTCAGCACAATGACTAAGATGATCTTCTTTTGTCCTGAGGGGCAAAACTTGATGGCTCACGGCCACAGGATAGTTTTTTGTCCGACTAAAGGATAGGGAAATCCGATTGCTGTTGTGTTTGAGGTAATCAAAGCTCTTTTTAGTGAGAAAATCGGCTGCTATAATAGGAGATGGGTAGAGGACCTTGATAATCAGCTTTGGTCTTTCTGATTCAAGCCCCAGTAACGTTTGTTCTAAAATGGGGCTAGGAGTACCAAAAAAATAGATTCTGCCAAATCCCTGTTCAAAAGCTTTTTTCAATATGAGTTCAACTTGATGCCAAATCAGTGGCTGAGTTTTTTTCTGCTCGCTGTTGACTTGGGAGCTATCAAGTTTTGGTGTCGGTTTTTTTTGTATTGTCTTGTGATAGGTTTGTCCCTCATGGATATTCTGATTTACTGATAAAGGAATCTCGGCCCTGAGTAGAGTTGATGTTCGCCAGGGGTTACCAGGTTGATTTTGGTGTGACTTTTTAGGCAGAATTTTTGTGACTCCATGGTTTTTGGCGGCGTGTTGACGTTGATTTTTTTGAGGGCGCCAAAAATTTTGGGTTTTGCCGTCCTGAGGTTCAGAGGGTTGACAAAAAATCTGAGTAGTATAAGTGATGAATCCGAAGCAGGTAAGGGCATATAATATTGTTAGGTAACGGAACACAAGAGCGGACCTCCATCAGTCTTATTTTTTCAGTTTTATTTCTTTTTTCTCACCACAAACGCGGCAAAGCCATCCATACCATCAGAAATACCTGAGTAAATGGTGAGTATGTTTTGATCAACATATCTTCTATAGTATCCCTGGACACGATCAGAGATATCAACACTATCAATGGTATCACTGTAGGTGTTGAGAATCCATTTAAGTTGGTCCCGACCTTCCTCATGCTCAAATGAACACACACTGTAGGTAATTTCGCCACCTGGAGCAATGATAGTAATGGCGTGCTTGAGTAGTTGGCGTTGGATAACAACCATATCTGAGATGGTGCTTTCTTGTTTAAAGAGTTTGCCTTCGGGATGACGACGTAATACCCCAAGACCACTACAAGGGGCATCGAGGAGGATTTTACTGGGAGCTTGAGTTGGTTGGTAATTTAAGAAATCTTGATGATAGCAACAGATGCCATGGGTTCGTAACCGCTTTAAATTACTGATCATACGCTGAAAAGATCGTGGGTGCTTTTCAAAAGCTGTGATGTTAACAAAGCATTGCTTCTCACTATCATCACGATGGCTGCCATAAAAATGATGATAGTTCTGTTGTAGTTTTTGTTCAGGATTCATCGCTGGACCTGACTGACTTGCGAGGATTTCCTTAGCTTGACGGGAAATAAGCAGCTCATACATATGAGATAATTTGCCTCCAGGGCCGGCACAAGCATCAACAATAAACTCTCCTGGTTGTGGATTGACCAGATGCGCTACCAGTTGACTTGATTCGTCTTGGATGGTGAAGCCACCAGCTGCAAAAAAGTTGTTTTCTTTTAAGTCTGGTAAATTAGGCATGTAGTAGCACTGTTTTAGAGGTCTTTTTTTGGTTTTAATATTTTCTTCTTTTAGGAAAAATTTCATGACCTCATGACTATCGAGATTCGCTAGGGGATTTAATCGCACATTGTAGGCAGGGCGTGCTAAATGAGCTTGTAGCACGGTTTGTACTTTGTTAATGCCAAAACGATTCATCCAGCGTTTTGCTAACCAATGGGGACAAGAAAACTGACAGGCTAAGTACTCGACGGGCTGGGTTTCTAAATTTGGTTTTTGAAAGTATTGTGCCCGATTAGCTACCTGTCTTAAAATACCATTCACATAAGAAACAGCATTCATTTGTTTTCTAAAACGAACATATTCAGCACTCTCATTCACACTGGCTCTATGAGGAACTTTAGATAAGTAATAGATTTGATAAGTACCTGCGACGAGAGCCACCTTGACCACATGAGAAGATTTATCGAGATCTCTTTTAGAGTACTGTGATAGAACCCAGTAGAGCTTATGCCACCAACGAAGAGAGCCATAGATAATTTCGTATGCGAGATTGCGATCAACACGTTTCAGGGGTCGTGATAACTGACCTAAATGTTCATCAAAGGTGGTTGATGGATCCCTTTGTTTTGAGAGCACATCGACGAGAACGTCATAGGAGATCATGCGAGATGGAGAGACACGAGCCACGGTAATGTGTATCCTTTAAGGTTAAGGAGTATGATAAAAAGACACCTTTCAATGATTTCCTCTCGGAGATTTTATTTGTTATCAGGTCACCTAACCGTAAGTTGTTTACGGATTAATGGAGACGATTAAGAGTCATTTGCTACTCTATGTTACTTGAAACAATGACTTGTCGCAACCCGATCCCGTTATTTATAGCATCATCAAGAAGTTAGCTGTTTTCTGCATGGGGAGCTTTTTGTGCCTTATCTCGAGTGAGTTGGGATAGTTTTTTCGTTAGACAACTAACAATATAAAACAGAATCATGGTGGCCATTCCCGCCACAAAAGAGATAATAACCAGAATCGAGGTTGGGATAAAAACATTGTCGGCAACAGGTGACAAATTAAGTAAGACCCGCTCTTGGTTGTTCAAAGAAAAATAGACGATTAGCACAATCATGGCCACGAGAACAACGGTCTTGATGATGTTGAACAAAGTGGACAAATGCAAACCTTGTTAATCGTCAAAGAAAAAAAATCAGTCCTCATCCATGAACACCGAGAACTCTCCCACTCACCCTAGATTCGGCACGATATACCAAAATAATTAGGTATTTATGTGATTCTTGGTTTTGGTTATCGATTACTTACCAGGGTAACAGTGTTAAATTAGGATTGGTCCTCTTGATCAACCTCGTTTTTTTTATCACTATCACCCAGATCATCAGCTGAGTTATTGTCTTGATGGTCTTGAGATAATGACTCATCTGGTGAGGGTTCCTGGCTTTCCTCCGTGCCATTTTCACTGGCTATCGTCTCGTGATCAGGTTGTGCTTTCTCACTGGTTTCTGCAGTATCTTCCACAGTGTCTTCGGACTTGTTTTCTGTAGTCTGCTCTAGTTTGTCACTATCAGCAACATGCTTTTGATGCTCTTGTTTTTCACTAAGATCAGTCGGTGTTGCGAGGGTGGCACTATCACCAGTAAGGGGCGAAGACGTTGACTCTGTTGGTGCTTCTTGGCGTTGGGAAGATGGATGTTTAGCAGCTTGGCTATTTTGTACGTAGCGCTCTAACTCCTCTTCATCTAAGTCGTAGGCAACCTTCGATAAGGAAACCTTACGATTAGCCTGATCAACAGACAGGACAACATAGTTAATGGGTTCATCCACTTTGAACATATCGTAAGCTCTTTCACCATGAGCTAAACCCAGTTCTGAGACATGGATTAAACCATCAAAATCCTTATCCACTCGGACAAAGATACCGAAATTCATAATTTTGGTAATGGTGCCTGTGTGTCGGGATCCAGGTACGAGAGATGCGACAATTTCGTCCCAGGGATCAGGTATGAGTTGCTTAATACCTAAAGAAAACTTTTCGTCATCAGGATCAATTTGTAAGACCTTAGCTTCAATTTCTTGACCCTTATAGAAATTCTCACTCGGTCGTTTAATACGTTCCATCCAAGAAATATCGGAAACATGAATCAAAGCATCCACACCTTCTTCAACAGCAACAAAGATGCCGAAATCAGTAATATTACGAACCTGTCCTTTAATAACATCACCGACTTGATATTTCTCGCCAATACTATCCCACGGGTTTTCTTCCAGTTGTTTAATACCAAGACTAATACGTTTTGTATTAACATCCACACCGAGAATCATCACTTCGACTTCATCACCAATAGACACGATTTTCGACGGGTGTTTAATGCGCTTAGACCAAGACATTTCAGAAATGTGAA
>JAPOQT010000075.1 GCA_026710525.1 Pseudomonadota bacterium | reverse complement strand
TTGGGTTTTTGCGGGTTCTGCGTCGAAGGATTCATCAGCTAAATCTCGTGCCGCCAAGCAACCCCACTTTAACCAGTGGTAGTCTTGAGCAGAATAATTTGCTAGCTTTTTGTGAGGTGATATCTTTTGTTTGAACTCAGCTAAAAAAGCTTGATAGTAGTACTTGGCAGCTGGTTTCTTAAAAAAATCGAGATGGGTGACATTTTCAGCATTACCGATAATTTTATCCCAATCCCATAGAGATGCCTGACCAAAACCCTGACATACTTCGCAAGCTCCCAGAGGATGTTGGGTTGAAAACAAATGAATTGATGGAGGGGGTGCCTGGAAATCACATTGACCGCATGCGAGATATGTTTGAAATTGTTTATTGTTTTCCTGATGGTCCCTAATGTCAAGGCGTCCTTTACCAATAGCTAGAGCAGATCTGATGGCATCAGTCATTCTCGGTGTATTGTCTTTGGTCACATTAAAACGATCGATGATCACACGACAGAGAGACGGATCACCTATGGATTCCTGATTTTTAACATCAAGCTGACCTAGTCTTAGGATTTTGCCTTCAGGATTTCTCATTCTCACAAATCCCTGTTCTTTTAAAAATGTGATCATATTTATTAACGGGTTGTTACGATTTTCAGGCAAAGCTGAGTTCATTAGCTTTTTGAGGGGAGCCTCAATGGTAATCTGGGTATTGTGATAATGAGCCTGTAAGTATTTGGCGATAGAGTCTTCTGTATCGGTGTAGAGAGAGCCATGGCCATTTGGGCATACCACTTGACATTCATAGCTAAAGATAACCTTGAGTAGGTGACTTATTTCGGTAAATGACCCCACTGTTGAACGCCAGTTGTACCCGCCTGTGCCCTGCTTAACAGCAATGGATGGGGGTAAGCCATGGGCCTCTTTAATAAGAGGTTTTGGCATTGACTTAAGATACTGTCTAGCAAAACTTGATAGTGAATCAATATAACGTCGGTAGGATTCAGCGTGGAGTGTATGAAAAACAAGGGAGGTTTTACCAGAGCCACTAACGCCACTGACGGTGATTAATTTGCCAAGTGGTAATGAGACATCACAATGTTTCAGGTTATGTGTGGCGATACCCTTGAGAGTAATACGATAATTCACCACGCCCTCAGATAATCAAAACGACTTTTTCACAGTGGTGTAAAAACAGAAATGGGATAGCTGAGTCATAGGCTAGCCCTGCTTACTTTAGCTTTGATGATTAGCTGAGTTGTGCTTACAGCTAACTATTTAGTAGTATCAGCGCTACGAGCAGATAACAGTAAATATTCAACGGTCGATATCATGGAACCTAAATCATGACGGCCAAAATATTTTCTGCCATTAATAAATACCGTTGGCGTTGCTTCGACGTTAATAGATTTCCCAAGCTCAATATCATCCGCAATCTTATTTTTTAAGTCATTACTTGCCAAACATTGTGCGATTTGTTCATCGGTGAGACCAACCTTTTTTGCCAACTGTTGTGGTAAACCTTCCTTGAGATTTTTTTGTTCAGCAAAGACGAGATCATGAAACGTCCAGAAAGAGTTATGAGCACCAGCACAGCGAGCCAACACAGCCACCTCACAAGCAAAAGGATGGAGTTTACTAGATATATGTTTATTACATGTTGAGTCCAGAGGGAAGTTTTTGACAACAACGCTGACTGATTGGGGGTATCTCTCGACGAGAGCAAGGGTAATGGGAGCCAACCTA
>JAPOQT010000074.1 GCA_026710525.1 Pseudomonadota bacterium | reverse complement strand
GCTGATCCAACAGGCTATTTGGCTAAATGGTTTGGTGTGTACATTGCAGAAGAAGGCTTGGCCTACCGTGGAACATTTGTCGCTGATCCTGAAGGGATGATCAAACTCACTGAAGTCCATGACAATGGTATTGGACGTAACTCTGAAGAGTTACTCCGTAAAGTGAAGGCAGCACAATTTGTTCGCGACCATGCTGGTGAAGTTTGTCCTGCGAAATGGACTCCCGGTGATGACACCCTGAAACCAAGTCTTGACCTAGTCGGTAAAATCTAAGTTCCCACTTGAGGTCTTACACTTCTTTTATATGGGGAGTGTAAGACCTTTTTTACTTACCTCTTTTATCTTTAAAACAATCATTATTTGATCTAAGGTATTTATTGTGCTCAGCCAAAATATCAAAGACACTCTAAATCAGCACTTTGCCAAGCTTAACGCAAAAATTCAGTTGGTGTGTTCAGCGAGTGACCACCCGAAACAGGGAGAGCTTGAACAGCTCCTTCAAAGCACCGCTGCTTGTCATAATCATGTTGAATTTATCCAAGGTTCTGACTCAACAAGTCTGCCGTCGTTTAGGATTCAAAAAAACCTGAAAGACACTGGGATTTCATTTACAGGAATTCCTTCAGGACACGAGTTCAGCTCTCTTGTTCTTGCCATATTAAACTGTGATCACATCGGTCAGTTACCCGATGATACGATTATCGCTAGAATAAAAAATCTTCAAGGACCGATCAATCTTAAAACATTTATTTCACTAAGTTGTACAAACTGCCCTCTCATTGTGCAAACATTAAATCTTTTTACCTCTTTCCATCCATCTATGAATCACACAATGATCGATGGCTCCCTTGCTCCTGAAGAACGTGAACGGTTACAAGTATCAAGTGTGCCCTCAGTTTATCATGGTGATCAACTGATCCACGCCGGCAGGGCAACGGTCCTTGAGTTACTCGAAAAACTGGAACAACATTTTGGTCATGCTCCTTGCGATGAGTTAGTCGACCGTCAAAATCGTTCCTATGATCTGGTCGTGGTTGGTGGTGGTCCTGCTGGTATTTCTGCTGCTATCTACAGTTCAAGAAAAGGTCTCTCGACAGCTCTTATTACCGAAACACTTGGTGGTCAATTAAACGAAACCGTCGGTATTGAAAACTTTATTTCTATTATTTATACCGAAGGCAAACAACTGGCTGCGCAACTTAGCGCCCATATTAAAGAGTATCCTGTTGATATCCTCGAACATCGCCGGGTTGAGTCTCTCACTTACGATGACAACCAAAACATGAAAGAACTCCAGCTTACCACCGGTGAAATCGTAACAGCACCATCGGTGATTATTGCCTCCGGTGCCCGTTGGCGAGAATTAGGGGTAACGGGTGAAAAAAAGTACCTTGGTAAAGGCGTCGCTTACTGTCCTCATTGTGATGGCCCTTATTTTAAGGGACAAGATGTTATCGTGGTTGGTGGTGGTAATTCGGGTATTGAAGCGGCCCTTGACTTATCGAATATAGTGAAATCAGTGACTGTTTTTGAATTTCAAAAAGAGCTCAAAGCTGATAAGGTGCTAGTCGATGTTTTACAATCAAGAGCTAACGCTCAGATTATCACCTCTGCTGCTATCCAGTCTATTGAAGGTGATGGTTCGAAGGTCACCCACATCACCTACGTTCATCCTGATGATCTCAACAAAGCGTCTGATGAGCAAAAAGTTATGACTTTTCCTACAGCAGCTGTATTCATCCAAATTGGTCTGATTCCTAATTCTCACTTTCTCAAAGATGTTGTCGCATTGAGTCCTATGGGCGAAATTAACATCGATGCCAAGAACCGAACATCTGTGAAAGGTATTTATGCCACTGGTGATGTTAGCACCATCCCTTATAAGCAAATTATCATTTCTATGGGTGAAGGAGCGAAAGCAGCGTTAGCTGCCTATGAAGATCGCCTGACGAGTTAAGTCTTTGGTCATGATTTCCTGAGTAAATCCTGGAGGGCGACATCGATTTTTGGAAAATAAAATGTGGCTCCTGATTGAATCAGCTTTGCTGGTATCACCCTCTGTCCTGTGAGCACATAACGACTGCCTTCACCAAGGATGTTTTGTAATATCACTTTGGGTATAGCTAGTACAGTAGGACGCTTGATTAAATGCCCTAGCACTTTGGTGAATTCGGCATTGGTCACCGGGTTGGGTGCCGTGAGATTATATAAACCAGCTGGCCACTGGTGAGAGAGAGCGGCTTGGCTCATAAACTGAATCACATCATCAGCATGAATCCAGGAAATCCATTGTTTGCCAGTGCCTAATTTTCCACCCAGTGCCGAGCGAAAAATGGGGATCACTCGAGCTAACATACCGCCAGCAAGGGATAAAACAACGCCAATACGAAAAATAGTCACGTGATCAACATAGGACTGAAATTCCTCGGCTTCTTTTTCCCAATCAACAGCCACTTGTGCCAGAAAATCATCACCGGGCAACGCTGATTCATCTAAGGGCTGATCACCGACTAAAATACCATAGTAACCGACGGCGGAGGCACTAATAATTCTTTTTGGTCTTTGATCTTTTGCTAGTGCCTTAATCGCTGTGACAAGATTTTTGGTGCCGGTAACTCGAGAGTCACGAATCATGGCTTTGGTGGCCACAGACCACCTTTTGTCAAATAAAGGAAAACCGGCCAGATGGATGAGTACATCGTGGCCAGCTAGTTGTTTAAACCAGTTTTTTTCAGTAATATCTCCTTCAACAGCTTGAAGTTGAGGCAGGATTTTTTTACCTGAATGGCTAAGGGAGCGCGTGAGTACCGAACCACGCCAACCTTGGGCCACAAAAGCCTGTTGTAGTCCTTGACCAATGAGTCCGGTGCCGCCGGTAATAAAAACTTTTTTACCCATGAGTGTCTCCTTTATAACACTATTTTACCTCGAGACGATCTGTCTTTGGCAACAACAGAGTAACAGAAAAAATAAAAAAAAATATATTAAATAAATCATGACTTACAACGATCTGAAACCATGCTACCATTAAATCATTATCCCTATCATAATGGAGGTTGATGATAGTGCACACAGCCAAAACTAACCGGGTTATGATCACAGGCCTTGGCTGTGTGAGTCCTCTTGGTCTTACGATGCCACTGAGTTGGGAAGGCCTGCTAGCAAAACGATGTGGTCTGAGCCTATTATCTCACGTGACCACTCGTAAGTTACCGGTGAGTGTTGCTGGTCAAATTCATGACTTTGACATTTCTAATTATTTAGAGCCTAAAACAGCCAACAGAATGGAGCGGTTTTCCCAGTTAGCCTATGTGGCAGCAAAGGAGGCTCTTAGGGACGCGGACCATCCTATTATCCATGACCAGCAACCCAATAATAACAGTCACATGGTTGGCGTGAGTATCGGTGTCGGTATGGGAGGCGTTGAAGCCATGTTTCAGGCAAGCCATCAATACCAAAATAGAGGACATCGGGGTGTGTCACCGTTACTCATTCCACGGATTATCCCTAATATGGCCACCGGCATGGTGTCTTATCTCCTCGGACTCAAAGGTCCTAGTATTTGTTCAGCATCGGCTTGCTCATCAGGCACCCATGGTATCGGTCAAGCATATCTTTTAGTGAAACATCATTACGCTCAAACCATGATTGCTGGTGGTGCCGAAAGCGCCATTACCAGCGTTGCTTTATCAAGCTTTGGCAATATGAAAGCTCTTTCTAAAAGCCTCTGCCCTATGAATGCCTCAAAGCCTTTTCATCAGGATCGTAATGGTTTTGTGATGAGTGAAGGAGCGGGAGTCATGGTCCTTGAAGCCTACGGTCATGCTAAAAAACGTGGTGCTCGTATTTATGGCGAATTGATTGGTTATGGATCAAGTAGCGATGCTTATCACATAACCCAACCGGCACCCGGTGGTGAAGGAGCGAGTCGCTGTATGAATGAAGCTCTAAGGGATAGTGGTATTCAACCAAAAAATATTGATCACCTCAATGCTCATGGCACTGGGACAATTTTAGGAGATCTCTATGAAGCGGAAGCTATTAAACAGGTTTTTGGTGCCCATACAGACAACCTGAGGATCTCTGGGACCAAAGGTGCCACAGGACATTTACTAGGTGCCGCTGGTGGTCTTGAGGCATGCTTTGCCACCCTGGCATTATATCACCAAGTCGCTCCGCCTACCATCCCCCTGGACCGACAAGATCCCAAAATCGATCTTCAAGTTGTTAAGGACCCTACCCCCTGTGACATGAACTATGCCATGTCTCTGTCTCTTGGTTTTGGTGGTACCAATGCGGCTATTGTGATAAAAAAATACTCTCATCCTATCACGGTAACATCCTAGAATACGACCGTAAGATAACAAATAAGAAACAAAAACACTTGTCTATTCCACGAGTCCTTCCACAGGTTGTCTAGTTTGACAATCATCACGACGGATCATCTTAGCAAACAGAGGATTTTCAGCTAAATTTTGATCCATCCATTGGGATGAATTACGATGAAAAGTCTGACCGACATGATTTTGATAAATCAGGGTTTGATGACTCCATAGCTCAATATGATTAATATGCCAAACATGTGTTTCATAATAACTAAAATACTCACATGGAGCGAGCCAAAAAAAGCCACAACCCCGCCCCTCTAACATGGAATTTATCTTGATACCAGAACCGTTTTTTATGATTTTAAGGTACTGTATATCAGCAATAAATAAATCATGTAATTGCTGAGTGAAATTCAAAGTCGCACCAGAGGCAAGACGATCGCCTAACACAGTGGTATTCACCCTCGGAGCTAACTCCACTGTTAACGAAGATGGATCTCCCTGTGTTTTCAGTTCACCTAATCGACGACTTCTCTTCACCAAAACAGGCTTGTTTTGCTGACCACTCGCTTTCATGGTGAGGGTACTGAGCCTTTGTTTAAGGTAACAACCTTTATCTGCACCGCCTAAAAGATATCTTTGTAATTTATAATGGGATTCTTTTAGATGATTAATCGATAGGCGGGCGTTGAGCATATGTTGCTTATAAACATCGATTCTTTGCTGAATTTCATTGGCACTGAGTTGCTCACTGGCTGGGATCTCAGGAGGACCAAGAAACATCACTCCTTCGCCACAGGCAGTCCCCCAGATCATCAAGCCGCAATAAACTATGAACCTTGTGAGATAACTCATGGCAACTCTCATCATAATAACGTTCAGCACACAAACACAAATTTACCCTGGCATTTTTCGGCGTGTTGTTGTGAATTCTTGTAAAATAATGTATCATTATGTTGTAATTATCTGTAATGATTGACCTTAAATTTTCATTTTATTTCGACTAACCTGCAATCACCTTTAATTTTCTGCTTATTTTTATGACAAGTTCCCAGTATTATCATCCACCTTTTGTGACTGCTCCTGATCAAACCCAATATCGCCTAATGAGCACAGAAGGGATCACGAGTGATACCTTTAAAGGCCGTGCCATACTCTTAGTGGACCCTAAGATCATCACTCATTTAATGACGAGAGCCTTCACTGATATGTCTCATCTTTTTCGTAAAGATCATCTCGAAGGCTTTCACAAAATTCTCCAGGACCCAGAAGCTTCTGATAATGATCGTTATGTTGCTGATGAGCTGCTACGTAATGCGGTTATCGCTTCCCAAAGAGTTTTTCCTTCTTGTCAAGATACGGGAACAGCTATTGTTATGGGATGGAAGGGCTCAGGTGTTTGGGTAGAGGGTAAGGGTGATTATCCTGATCAAGAGGCGATCACACGTGGCGTTTTTCGAGCTTATCAAGATGGTAACCTGAGATTTTCCCAAATGGCTCCTCTGTCAATGTATGAAGAGAAAAATACGGGATCAAATCTTCCTGTGGATATTAAGATCTATGCTAGTCACAAGGAGGAATATCAGTTTTTAACCATTGCTAAAGGTGGTGGCTCAGCCAATAAAACCTTTCTTTTTCAAAAGACCAGAGCTCTTTTGAATCAGAAAAACATGACGGATTTTCTCACCACAGTGCTTAAATCTCTCGGAACTGCAGCCTGCCCTCCCTATCATCTAGCTGTGGTAATTGGCGGCTTGTCTGCAGAACAGAACTTACAAACAGTTAAATTAGCCTCTTGTCGTTACTATGATTCTCTGCCATGGCAAGGAAACCAACATGGTCAAGCTTTTCGCTGTCAAGAACTGGAAAAGCAGATTGCTCACATTGCTTATCACTCAGATATTGGTGCCCAGTTTGGTGGTAAATATTTTCTCCATAGTGTGCGTGCTCTTCGTTTGCCCCGACACGCAGCCAGCCTAGTTGTTGGCATCGGTGTGTCGTGCTCGGCCGATCGTCAAGTGTTGGCTAAGATCACTCGGGACGGCACGTTTATTGAAGACCTTGAAGAAGACCCTAGTCAGTATCTGCCACAAAACAGATCGTTAGCCAACGGTGGTGTTACCATCAACCTCGAAAGACCGATGGCTGAGATTCTGCAGACCTTGAGTCAATATCCGGTTGGCACTCGCTTTATGCTCTCTGGTCCTCTTGTCGTTGCTAGAGATATGGCCCATGCACTTATTTGTCAAAAGTTTACCGAGTCAAAAGAACTACCAAGTTATTTTAAAGATCATCCTATTTATTACGCTGGACCAGCAAAAACACCCCAAGGATTTCCATCGGGCTCTTTTGGTCCTACCACTTCCCAACGTATGGACTCATATGTTCCTCTCTTGCAAAAAGAAGGAGCTTCACTCGTCATGCTTGGCAAAGGTAATCGTTCCCAAATGGTGGTTGATTCCTGTCAGCGTCACCATGGTTTTTATTTGGGATCCATTGGTGGACCAGCTGCTCGATTGGCAAAAGACTGCATCATATTTAAGGAAGTCCTCGACTATCAAGAATTAGGCATGGAAGCTGTTTGGCGGATTATTGTGAAAGATTTTCCAGCCTTTTTAATCACCAACAATCAAGGTCATGACTTCTTTTTAAATCGCGGCTCTCTTGCAGTGGAATGATAATCATCTTACAGTCACTATTATTTGAGACTTTTGTAACTGTAAGGGATCCACTCTCCCTAGCAAATAAAATAAAAACAAAACATCAACTAGGGTTACCAAGATACCCCCCTTAGAGTAAGCTTTTACGGAGTATGTGTTGTTATTTGTGTCAACTTCTGATACACTGTGGGTGGATGTGACGTGTGTGTTACTTTTGTTAATATGAGTTAAAAAATAGGTGGAATCGTGTCAATAAAACAGAAAAAAAATCTCTTCGATTTATGTCTTTTTTCATCGCGAATGATGACATCAAGTATTGTGAATCAAGCCCTTAATAGAGCCTTCGTCGAGGATTGTGATCGATACGTAGATCGTTCGAAATCCGTGTTAGAGGCAAAGGAAGGACCAATACCTTCCTAATTATTTTCATAATAATATTTCTCCAGCAATAGAAAGGATTACTGACGTGGCATCAGCAACTAAGATCACAAAAGTGAGAAGACGATTGCGCAGGAAAAATCTTGGCCATAAAAGAAAACGTCAAGCGAAGATCATGGGGACGACAAAGCCACTTCTTCCTCTTGATGAGGCCGCATTTCAGTAATGGTTTTTTCTATCTATCGTGGTTCCATGTGTCCTTTTTTTTTTGACCTTAACTTGAACCATAGCTTACCATGAATCAAAATGAATCCGACTTACACATGAGCAAAGTTTCGGATTCTCTATCAGGGATCACCATTGATCTTGTTGTCACCGGATCAATTGCCGCCGTTGATAGTCTTCACCTCATTAGACAAATTAGGTCCCTGGGTGCTTCAGTCCAGGTGATTATGAGTGCCGGTAGCAAATTATTTGTGACCGAGCAGTCTATGGAATGGGCGAGTGCTAGAAGAGTTATTTCTGCTTTTGATGGTCTTTCGTCTCATCTTGCTCACTCTCATTTTTGTATTATTGCCCCTGGTACTGCCAGCTTTTTAAGTAAGGTAGCATCCGGTATTTGTGATCATCCAGCAACCACCATTGTTCAGTCTCATCTTGGTCTGAACCATCTGGTGATGGTGCTACCATGTATGCATTTTTCCCTTGACCACAGTCCTATAATCCAACAAACATTCGCGACTCTGAAAGAGAAATCCCTCTTTTTTTTGCCACCAAGAGTCGATGACGGTACATTAAAATTCCCGTCACCTGAGTTACTCGCACGAGATATTGCCCATTACTATCATCGACACCACCAAAAACACCCGGACCATCACAGAGTGCTTATGAATATGGGAGGAACACGGGGTTATTGGGACCCTGTTCGCTATATTGGCAACGCCTCCTCAGGAGAGCTTGGCACCCTACTTTGTCATGAACTCTACTCCTTTGGTTTTGCCACCCATGTTGTTTGTGGTGATGCTAAGTATGAACCAAAGTCATACTCTAGTTTTACCCGAGCTGAGACTTATGATGATATGCTGGCAGCCATGAAATCATCATTTCTCACTGCAGTAGGACATGTCATATGTGTGGCTGCTATCCTTGATTATCTTCCACTTGAGCAACACAACTCTAAGATTAGCTCTGAGCAGTCCCATGTGAATTTAACCTTGAAAGCAAGCCAAAAAATTAGATCCTTTCTATCCCTCAAAGACCAAGGCTCTTGCCACGGAATTTATCAAAAAATTTTATTTAAATTAGGGAATCATCAAATAACAGCGAGGGACCGAGAAGCCATATTCAATCGGCTTGAGGGTGAGGATATTCTGTCGATGATGATATTCAATTCGACAAAAGTCCTCACAGAGGCAAATTATGAGGCTCATGCTATTGAAAAAACAGCTGACGGTTTTAAGGTAGAGATTATCAACTCTAAACGTGCCTTAGCAAAATTTTTGAGATTATGGTTACAAAATAAAATATCACTCCAGCAAGGGAGTATTCAAAGCTAATTTCATTAACAGCAACTTATGACGTTACTGAGCCAACATCCTTGCTTAACCAACGACAGTCATGAAGAAAACACCTTATCATGGCACCGGATTCCTGTGCTTTCGGATAATTATATTTGGATTATTCGCGATCATCAGCACGGCATCACTCTCGCAGTCGATCCGGCTACAGCATCGGAGCCTAGGGAGTTTCTAGAGCAACAAGGGTGGTCTCTTGATGTTATTTTAAATACTCATCATCATTATGATCATGTTGGTGGTAACCTTGAACTCAAAAAAAGGTATGGCGCCAAAATTTACGGGGCAAAAAAAGACAAATCAAGAATCCCTGGTATCACACATTTTCTCGAAGATGGTGATCAACTGAAAATCGGCTCCTTTCATTTTGATATTCGTGAGGTTGATGGTCATACTATGGGCCATATTATGTACTTTGAATGTCATCGACACTGGTTGTTCTGTGGCGACACTTTGTTTTCTCTAGGTTGTGGTAGATTGTTTGAAGGCACACCAGATATGCTCCATATGAGCATGAGTAAAATTAAAGACTATCCAGATAATACTTACGTTTTTTGTGCCCATGAATATACTTTATCCAACACAAGATTTACGATGACCTTAGATCTTGAGAACCAGGATTTAATTCAATTTTACCAAGCCATATTAAAACTAAGAACCTCTCAACTACCAACGATTCCTAGTCTTTTAGGAATTGAGAAAAAGCTCAATCCTTTTTTGCGCGCACAGGACAGCACATTTACTCAGTTACCCCACGTTCCTCAGTTTACTAAGCCATCCTTGTTACTCGCTTGGTTACGAAAAGAAAAAGATAGATTCTCATGAAGCTTAACACTACTCATCCTTTGACCATAAAAAGCTGTGAATGGTTTTTAGGCACCATGTTATTGCTGATTTTGAGAGACAGACATGATTTCTGAGATCTACTCAGATCCCAGTCCGGGAATGGGTGGCAAAAGGTGTATCAAGTTTGGGTATTTTTTGTTAATATGGTACGGGATGATAACCAGATAGCTCAGAACAGGCCCTCTTATTTTTCCTCAGTGGATCCCCATAATAGTGATAAATAACAAACCGATAAAGATGCTTTAGTGACGACTTTTTTTCGCTGTGATCAGCTCACATATTTTCATCTTATGATGACTCTCTGTGGCAGTCTTTTAGGACTGAGCCTGGCTCATAACCAGGCCCTAAGCCAACAAAAATCACCGAACAGAATTGTGTCGTTATCTCTTGCTTCTGACGAAACGTTATACGAACTACTTAAGAAAAAAGGTGAATTACCTAGATTAATCGCTGTATCTACGACGAGTGCCGATCCAAAATATAGTTATCTCAGTCATATATTTCATAATAAAACAAAACTGAAACAAGTTCCTGCTGCTATCGAAGATGTGCTGCGCTTAGCTCCTGACTTTGTGGTCGCAGCTAAATTTAACAACCCAAAACTACTCCGTGCCATTAAGAATCATAAAATCAATCATCTTATCTTAGATAAATTTTCTTCGATCAATGATCTGATCAACAATACGCACATCCTCGCGAAAGCTGTAAACGCTGAAGAACAAGGTCAGGAACTCGTCCAGCTTATCCGTGATGAGCTAAAACAAAAGTCTCATCTCTCTCAACACTCCCCCAAAAAAACCATGCTCAGTTTTAGTTCCAGTCTTCATATTATGGGGCAGAACACTCTGTTTTCTGATTTGCTCCACAGTGCTGGCTTTCAAAATGCTTTAGCATTACCTGGTTGGCCAAAGCTAACTCTTGAATTTCTGCTCAAAATAGAGCCTGATTATATTGTGGCACCTTGTGCTCCAAAAAATCAAAATAAGGTCTTTGACTATCTGCAAACAACAAGAGGCTGGCGTGAGAAAAAATCGGTGCAAACCAAAAAAATCATCTGTATTGAATATCGTGCTCTCTACTCAACTTCTTTTCATATTGTTCAGGCTTTACGACAACTCAAAGCTGGTTACAAAAATGT
>JAPOQT010000073.1 GCA_026710525.1 Pseudomonadota bacterium | reverse complement strand
GAGCTGCTCCTCAAGATATTCTTAGTTAAATTGATAGTTAGCTGGTAGAAATAAATATTTAAAAAAAGTATTGAATAAATTATCATCAATTGTTATGATAATGTGCCTCGCTACTTCTGGGACACTTTTTTCAGATTTGCCCAGATTACTGTCACAAAAAAGTTACTTAGGATTTGAGACACCATCTTGATATAGATAAGGAAGAAATGTCACTAACAAAGAAAATAAGTCGAGTGGATAGAATCCGTAAGAAAATCATGGCTAACCCATATCCTTTGCTGGATCCTCTTGAGGACAATTTTTTTTGTGCTTATTGGAGAGAGAATGAATATTTGTTAAGGTCCTTCCTTCATGCTGTTATGGCATTTGATCAGGACACAATCATCACAAAGGTTGATTATCTCGACACAAAACAATATGCTGTACCCCTTTCAAAGGAAGGTAAGGTAGGCAAGACTATGTTTCCCGACCTTTTACTTATGGTTCATACCATCAGACATGGTAAAACCGGTAGTATTATTGTTGATCTTGAAGCACAAAGATATATTGATTATAAAATGATAGCAAGACTGCTAGGTTATTCAACCAGGCTTTATCAAGGACAAATTCTTGAGAGCTTACTTGATTATGAAGATGCTTCTCCGGTTCATACTCTTTTGTTATCATCGAAGAAGATTCCTCAATTCGAGCAATATGGATTAGGTAAGGCTTATGCGTATTCGTACAGCATGCGTTGTAATGAGGGTGCCCATGCTATTGTCACCGACAGGTTGAGGACAACGATTATCGATAAGATAAGATTCCAAGAAGCTTTATTAAATTCTTCGAAGATCGATAAGTTATCACATGGTTGGTTGTTTTTATTCTTTCATCCAGTTATTATGCTAGAGGATAGGTATTGGGATTTTTGTGAAGAGGAGGAAATTATGGCAGATGCAGCAGAAAAGGTTTATACCATGTCGCGTAGAGATAGGCTCATCAATGCGGCTAGAGAGTTCAACAATCAGAAATTTTTCTATGATTCTTCAATGCAGTATGCTGAACAGAAGGGTATGATGAAAGGTATAGAACAAGGTATAGAACAAGGTATAGAACAAGGTAGGGTTAGTAAGCAACGAGAGACTATCCAAAATCTTTTATCTCTTGGTTCAGATATACCTTTTATTTGCCAGGTTACTGGTTTAGAGAATAATGAAGTTGTTCAAATAATCGAGGAGATCAAAACCTCAGAAGGCAAGTAGGCATTTTTATCTCCAAAAAATAGTGAGTCTTTACATAGTATCCATAGCAAGAGAGAAAGCTTCTCGCACGTCTCTAGTAGCCTCGAAAGTGTTCGTTTTTTAGCTGTCACCATCATGTGTGACCTGGTAGATGAATTCTTTAAACAACGATATTGAAATCAAATATCATTGATAGCTATGATAATGCTACTTGCTATTCACTGATATCTGTGAAACTCTTGTAAGACAATTTGTGTGAGGTTTTTTCTCAGGGTATTTCATAGCAGTAGTTTGATTTAATAAAGACTGCGGTTGGGTAGCTTAATAAGTCCTATTCTTGCTCCATACGGCGACAAACTTCCTGAAGAATCTCCTTGCCACCTACTTTGGTCTCAGTGTTAGCCAGCTTTTCTAGGGATTGCTGTGCCGTCTTAAGGGTGATGATAAAATCTTTTATTTGCTCTGATAGATCATCAGATAATGAGCATTTTAAAGTATCTTCAAAGATCTGAAGATTAGGAGAGTAAGTGTTGGCTAAAATAAGACGAGCATTGTTCCATCCGGACTTGGCACCAACGTAGTCGTATTTTTTACCTTTAGGTTTTTCGGCTACAAAATCACTGATGATGTTATTTTTTTTCTGGATTTTTTGCTGATCAGATAGCTGGTCGTCATCATAAAGGCTAACCAGAGCCTCTTTGAGTCGACTGAGCCAATCTTGATAGAGTTTTTGATCACTAGCACGTACTGACATTCGAGTTACTTCATCAGTCATACCATGTTTGATTAAATAAAGCTTAGTCAACTTTTTACTGATAAATGTCGCCAGATGTTCATTAAAGTCAAGCTGATCTCTGACCCAAATCGTACCATGGACTAATTCGTGCAATAACAAATCTGCCACATCACCAGTAGAACCTTTTAGCATCGATGGAAATAATGGATCTGACAAATAACCAAGTAATGAAAAAGCGCTAGCTCGACCTAAATACACGTCATAATGTTCCGCTAATTCCTTGGCTTTGCGGTCCCGATCACTTTCACGGAAATAACCAAGATAATGAACACGGCCAACAAAAGGAAACCACTCTTCAATGGCTTGAAGTCTTAATTTTTCTGCCGCTACCACAAGGTAACTCACAACCTCAGGATCACCACTAGGGAACACCATATGGGTATACGAATCTGTGTGCAGACCATATAAACTCGCAAACTGTTTAATACGGTCAAGTTGTTGTAATTTATCGTGGTAATGCTGGTAATGGGGATCGGAGATTACACGGTCAATGGGTTGTCTGGTCAACATGAGACGCACCCCATAGTTGACTTGGTCGAACATGTAGTGAATTTTTTCAAAAAAAAACATAGATAAACAAAAATAGCAGCAACACAGAAGAACCAAGCTTTTCAGTTTTACCGCAACGAATGGTAAAAAACGGTACTGTCTTGCAGAAAAACAGTGGCTACTGCCATAGGTTAAGGCCATAATCTAAACCTTTCCTGAAAAGATGGAATGTGAAATTGATAATGATCCTTAGACCAAAAAGTAGGATCATGGGTTTGGGATGGCTGGGTTATTTTTAGTTTTTTTGAGATTTGCTCTCCTAATTTTTGAGCAAATAAGCGGTAGCTAGTTAACTTTCCGCCATAAAGGATCCAAAGAGATCCTGGACCATGCTGGTAGGTGCTTAGGTAGCTTTCACGAGAGGTTTTTGATAATCGAGAACCACCATCTTTCACCAGCCAACGAAGTCCTGAATAAACGTAACGAATTTTCTGCTCAAGTTGATGACGACTTAAGGTACTATAATAGGCAAAATTATTGAGTAAATAGTCGAGCTCACTCGACTCTGGTTGCTGTTGATCAGGATCAGCATCATATATTGTTTCTGTGGTGCCAAGTAACGTATAGCCTTGCCATGGCAAAACAAAGAATATTCTGCCATCCCTTGGTACCATAGTTTCTAAAAAGACACCCTTGTTAAAACCTAAATCATCAAATAAAATATGACACCCTTTATTATTCAGAGCTTCGATTTTCACTGTGATATTTGATTCCTTGAGTACATTATGACTCCAAGGCCCTGTTGCTAAAACCACAGCCATTGTGTTGATGGTAAATCTTTGATCATGAGCCACATGTAAAAGCTCAAGATGGTACCCTGAATCAGTTGGTGTGATTTTTTCAAGTTTTACTCCCTCACATAAGGACACACCACACTGGGAAGCCGAGGCAGCTACCCGTAAACATAACTCAAGATCGTCGGTTGTGGCATCCCAAAACTGATAACATGTTTTCAGGTCATCTAATGTGAGAGGTAGTGAGTGCTGACTAAGCTCAGCAGCATTGAGGGTACTGTGCTTTTGAAACCCGCGACCACGAGCTAGTTGATCGTAAAGCCATAGACCAGCCTTAATTTGATAATGAGACCGACT
>JAPOQT010000072.1 GCA_026710525.1 Pseudomonadota bacterium | reverse complement strand
CGATGTTTGTTACTTGCTCGTTGTCTCACCATTCTGGTAAAAACAAGACAATATAAGCTGTCCGATTAGCCACCCTACTCCTCCACCAAATAGCCAGCCAACCAAGATATCGCTAGGATAATGAGCTCCCACAGTGATCCTCGATAGACTTACCATAAAGGTTAGCAAGATAAAGCACCAGCTCAGCAAGCTATGGCCTAGCACCAATAACGAGCCGGTTATGGTGGCAAAAAAAACCGCATGATTCGAGGGCATACTACTATGGGGTGAGCATAAGTAAGACGACTTTGAAGTCATGGGGGTGTTGGATTGATCCTGCTTTGCGACGGTGTCTGGATAAGTATGACAAGGTCGAGGTCGTTCGACAAGAGGTTTAATGATGGTTTGGTTAATGCCATAAGTCCCGAGAGCACTCACGATGATGAAGAAAATCATCGCGAGTGACATTTTAAGTCGGTTATTTTGAGGTGCTGATATGGGGATGCTACCCAGGTTTACGCCAGTAGTTAACAGGACGACAGTGAGAATTGCCAGCAATATTTTGTGGTTGAGTACCCCTAGGATAGAGGCAGCAAATAACATACCATCATGGCTAAAAATACGGTAAATCAGAAAAAAGAATGTGTGATCAAATGACATGGGTTACGATCAAAAAAAGGCAGAATGAGCTATCTATCAGATGAGAATGTTATATCATTTTTTCTTAGCCTTACATTCATCCAAGTCTGCCCAAGGCGGTAAAACACCAATTTGGCAACCATAATCCAAGACTGAAGCCCTTAAGACATCTGATGGAATAGACACGGTTTGTTGGATGAAAGGGTTATAATCAAGAAATCCACTGACAGCACATTGTTCGTAGCCATGAACAATTTTACCGAGTTTCCGGTTATAATAACCGCGATATTTGGTAACCCAAGCATCGGGAGATTTTTGTGCTTGTTGGTAAGCATCGGGGCCAAGGGTGATGTTTTTCAAACTCCAACTGTAACCTTCATCCTTACAAGGGTTGCGATACTTGGTGGTGTTTTTACCACCCGTCACCACAGTGAATTGATCGACATCTTCCAAAGCAAAGCGCTCACATTTCCGGTTGCCTTCGCCAATAAATAACCAAAACAAGAGAGCGCAGTAATCCGGGCCGCCTTCAATCCCAATGACATCGAGTCCAGATTTGCCACAAATCTTTTGAAAATCCCAAGGGATGAGATCAGGAGGCCAGAGGACTAATTCCCGTTTGCTACCAACATCTGAACCTAAACGGAGATTTTCAATTTCAGGGTCTACTTGGAATAAACCATAACAATGATCACTACAGATCTTGTTTTTTTGCTGGCACGTTTTGGAGCATGCAGTTAATTCTGTTTTATCCGAATACCTGAGCTGACAATAACGGGGGCAATCATCATCGTAAAAACACTTATTCTGACACATGCCAGGGGTATGACAACGGAATTGCTCATTGCCCCATTCAAAAATATTATTACCTGTTTCGTAGTCTTTAATCACCGCAAGAAAAGCCGCTGGATGAATAGGAAAGTTTTCATTTCTCATAAGATTTTGTAGAAAAATAGGGGTGTACTTGACGATTTCAAGGGCGTGGCGGTTGTTCTTGTCTGGCTTAGCTTTGATGATCTGAGATAACACCTCAATAGATGTGCTGTAGACCCCTTTATTAAAAAAAGCTCTGGTACCAAAATAGCTATTAGGTTTGGCTGGATCACATGATAACGAGCGGATGTTGAGAAGGGACATAATAGGGCGATGTTTGTAGATCACATCACAGCTGGCTGGCTCTCCTTGTTTCGGAGAGACTTGATTTTGTGAAGTAACCTGGGTCGTCGTGGTGTTAAAGAGATGGGTTTTGCAACCGCTGATTAAGATCACGTTTGCTAGTAAATAACAAAATGTTATGATTACTTTTCGGCAGTAGAATAATTTGTTCATAGTATAAAAGGTCAAATTGTTAACCTCCTTCGGAGTTGCTCGAGAACACTGGCGTGTTTATCCTAGTCTTAAAAGTAAGTTGTGCAATCGATGGTAGGCTTGCTGGTTAGTTGACTACCCAAGCCTAATAGGGCTTATCACATGTGAGAAGCAATATCAAGTTGTTGATGACAGTGTCTTTTGTTGCCAAGGATTCGTCTGCCACTATCGGAGTCACCCTGGTAGGTCATTAGAAAAATTTTTGTTGGACACCATTGTGCTGGAAAATAAGGAGCTGCTGACATGAATCATGATCATACTGAGTACGACATTGATTTTTCCAGTATGGCGATCACAGTTCAGATATTAACTAAAAACCCTCGGTATCCGCACTGGTCTCTTGATCGCATGAGTGGTGATATTATGACGTTATCTTTAATGACTCAGGATGAATCAAAGGTAACGGCAAGAGGCGAAGAGGAATTGACTCCCTATGAGTCATACACTCTCCTAGTGACAGCGGATAATT
>JAPOQT010000071.1 GCA_026710525.1 Pseudomonadota bacterium | reverse complement strand
GCCTGCTATTTTTGTCGGCTGTTTGGCTGCTTACTTAGTCAATCCTACAGTGAGCACACTATCTCATATTATCCGTATCCCAAGACTGACTATTGTGATGGCGGCGATTATTATTTTCGGGAGTGTTGTCGGGTTAACCCTCGTATTAGGTATGCCGTCACTCATTGCCCAAATAAAAGAAATATTACTCCTCGCGCCTGATGCTTATAGTAACGGAGCAAAGTGGGTGTCAGTATGGTTAATGAAACTGAATGAGTATCTTATTCCCCTTGGTCTTCCTGAAATTCAATCACATGCCGCTATCCAGGGTTTGCTTTCTGGCGAACACTTAACAAAGTTTTTTCAAACCACTATGACCACTATTTTATCATCGGTGCCGGGTTTAATCTCTTTTGGAGTATCAGTGACCATTGCCCCTTTGGTCATGTTTTTATGCCTCCAATATTTTGATGAAACCAAACTCTATTTTGTCCAAATCTTACCAAAAAAACATTTACCAGCCGTCAAACAAATCTTTTTAAGATTAGCTGCCGTATTAAAATCGGTGATTATAGGACAGTTTTATGTGGCTTTAACCCTTTGTTTTCTCTATGGCATTGGCTTTGAAATTATTGGTCTCAAGGCTGGTTTCACTGTGGGTATTATTGCCGGCATAGGCCGTCTTATTCCCTTGATGGATATGATCCTATCTGCGGTGCTATCGAGTATTATCATCTTATCCACAGGTGGTGCCTCCATTTCACTATTTGTTGGTGTTGCTATCGTTATTGCTGTGGTTGGCATCATCGACGCTGCCCTGATTACGCCAAAATTAATGGGCTCTTCTGTGGGAGTGCATCCCATTGTTATCCTCTGTACCGTGTTAGCAATATCAGCGCTCCTTGGATTTTGGGGGGCATTACTGGCGATTCCTTTACTGGCGATGGTCAAGGTGTGTGGACTCATTGTGGTGGCGTATTACAAGAAGTGGCAAACCTTTGATTAGGGAGGTGTCGACAACATCACTCACCTATTCCTTGCAGAGCTAGGAGATATAACTTTGCTTCCTCCTGGTTACGAATTTGCCCACGCCATAAGGCTACTTTTAACTCTCTCATGATCTCTCCCAACTTTTTACCTGGTTTCAGTTTAGTCATCGCCATAATATCCTTCGCTGACATATAAGGCGCCGGCAAGTTATCATAAAATAACACCTTCATATAAAGGGCAAATTCACAGACCTGAAGGTAGTTGAGAGCATGATCGATGGTGGAAATTACTATTTTTTCTCGGGAGTAGCTTCCTCTACCGTAAAGATGTAGGAACTGAGCTAGCCACTGCTGCACACTCACACACTGGGTGTGACTCCAGGTTGTTGCCTTGGTTTGTTCTGTGCTGTGTTTTGATTTAACGGCCACTGGCTGAAACAACCTTTTTTTTTCAGCACTCTCTATCCAGTCAAACAAAATGACTGGATCATCTGGATCACGTAAAATCCTTGACCATAAACAAAATAGTTCTAACCACAAAGTACAGGCTTGCTGGTCACTATGACTGCTTCGTAACAACTGCAACCAACGTCTCATATCTTCTGGTTGAGTAATCTTGTCCTTAAAAAACAAAGAAAAAAATAAGGACATAGGGAGAGATATTAACCACCGATGGGATGGCACACTGGCACCAAAACGTAAAAATATTGCTAAATTCTTCTGACATTGATTGCTGATACCATCTTCTGTGTCCCTCAAGTGATCTTTGCCGCTTGTGGGCGAGTTGTGTCCCTTGTCAGCGAGTTGATCTAGACCACAATAATGAAACAGTTTTAATGCCATCATCTGCGACCAAATGTGATGACGATGAGCTAATATATCCTCTTGCTCCTTGAGGTCTACCCTAAGACTCTCTATGTTCATAGCATCTGTTAGGGAAAGATCGCTAAAAAGACTGAAAATCTCTGCGAACACACGCTCCCTCGACAGCAAAGAAATCGTCATCATATGATTTTTAATGGCCTCGAGAGAATAGTGATCAAGACTAAATCCCAGTCTTTGAGCAAAACGAAAAAACCTTAAAATTCTCAGAGCATCTTCTTGAATACGCTGCCCAGGATCACCCACAAAACGCAGGATCTTGTTTTCTAAATCTTGGCGACCATCAACGAAGTCATAAATCCTACCATGCATATCTTCGTAGAGGGCATTAATGGTAAAATCTCTTCTCCTCGCATCTTTTTCCAGAGAATCGCCAAAAACAACTTTCGCTCTTCTGCCATCACATTTCACATCTTGACGCAGCGTTGTTATTTCAACTGACACGACTTTCTTGCCATAGTTAACGGTGATAGTGCCATGATCAATACCAGAGGGATACGCCGTTGTTTGTGGCAATTTACGAAATAACTCAAGCCCTTGTTCAGGGAGTAAGGTGGTAGCCAGATCATAATCTTTGGGAGTGAGGTTTAAGAGTTTATCGCGCACACAACCACCAACCATCCAGGCTTGATGCCCTGCTTGATGCAATGCTGTTAAGATAAAATCAACACCTTGCCTTTGTTCATCTCGCTGCAATAATCACCCTCACTTTTTGACCAGTAAATCATCAATCTATTTATAGCTTGCATTATGGATTATTTTATGTTTAAAGGAGGAGTGTCACAGTTTTTCGTGACCTCATCTCGTACTGATGATCAAACTCTGGCTTTATCTTCATCATACCACGCCCTTTCATTCCTTCATGATATGAGAACGACCAAATGCATCGAGTAATTGAGTCAAGGGCATTATCTATCAATAGATTCTTGACCAACAGACCTAATTGGACCATCAGCGTAACAGTGATGATGATGATCGTCATCATCATCACTGCTTGTGGTTTACCAACATCTCTCACACATCATCCGACCACTCTCAGTGGTAAGCCCTATCGTTTTCAAGACTTTCCTGGTTATATGGTGAAAATAGAAAGCTATTTACCATCAAGATTTCATCAGGATTCATACACATCAGATATGTTAGCCAGTGAGACATTCTCATGTTCTGGGGTTCATATTGGCGCCGGCTTTATCCTCACTGCTGCTCATTGTCTTACTCGCTACCAAAAGAAACAAATTTTTAATAAAGATTCTATCGAAATTCAACCTTTAAATATTAGGTTTATCTGGTACATAACTCAAAGCCATGGAGATCAAAAATCGATAAAATTTATATCCTCACATCAAATCATAGCATCGGCGACCCATCATCAATTCAAAAAACTTAGTCCTTATGGCCACGATATTGCGATCATTAAAACAAAGCCTTTCGCTAACTTTCCTATCGCTGAGTCAGCCCATCTGCCAACGGATGATTATACGACAAAATCTAGGGTTGTATCTGTTTATGGCATCGGTCTTAGTGCCAAAGATCAATATGATTTTCAGCAAACAAAACACTACTATTCAGGTAAAGCCTATATTTTTGTACCATATAAAAAGGAACTCAAACAAATGAACACATCGCGATCAATAATTTTCAAGTCTCTGAACCAAGCCATTCTCCGCTCTCATCTAGCTCTTCCGCCCCATTTCTTTTTTGTGGCTACTGCTGCATCACAAAAACAAGACGATTATATTAGTGGTGTTTGTCTGGGAGATTCTGGTGGTCCTATTATGACTCGCCATGAGGAATATGAGCAAGATGTTCTGATCGGCTTGATTTCTCATATGGCATATCGTTACCTGATTTACCAACTAAAATTAGGCAAGTTTTTTCAATCACTGGCGATGTCGAGCGTCACCGGCTGTTGGCCTGTGTTTGCCTCATCTCATATTTACGAGTTCCGTGACTGGATCGACAAACAAATAAACTATCTTAATCACCTAGCGGAATCAATCGATGAACGCAATATGACTGATGAAAGTGAAGTCATCCCGATGATAGAAGAACTTGAATCGTTCATTGTCATCTATTAGTCAATCGGTTGCAGAGCTACCCTCACAGTAGTATCTGTGATATAGGCTTTACTCTGATGCCATCCACTCTTTCATACCAGTAGTACTTATTGCCTCAATATGAAATATGAAAATAAGTCTTGATAAAGCCATAAAGAAATCGTTGATGACATGACATAAGCATTTGACATATCAGATCATTCAATATTTTACTATACATAAGTAAAAATATTTATATGATACATATTTTATTTTATTTTAGATAATACATAATAAAGGTATTTATTAATTTTTATAGATAACTAAAGAATTTGATTGCATATTCGATACTCATAATTTTAATTGTAGTTATAAAACATAATTATTATTATAGTGTTAAAAATATGCTAGCAGAACAGATACAGTCTCGTGTCCATGATCTTTGCGCCCAAGAAATAGCATCTCAGGATTTTATTCAAAGATTCCTTCGATCTTATGGATTACCATCAGCGGCCTATTCTTTTGCCAGAAACTCTCAAAAATACCCTAAAACACCGCTTGAATTTTTCAAACGAGAATCCCTATATTTCAAAGCTTTAGAAGTTGGGAGATTACCACCTAGAGATCTCTCCCATCTACTATCTGAAATCGTAGGTGACCCTCGAGTTCTCAAACACCGCATTCGTTTCCTGATCGTCACCGACTTCACCACATTACTTGCCCAAGACACCATAGCTCAGGATACTCTCCGTATCCCTTTGAAAAATCTTGCTAAGCACTATGACTTTTTTTTGCCCCTGGCAGGCATCGACAAAGAATGTGTTTACACCGAGAATCCTATTGACCGCAAAGCGGCAGAAAAACTGGCCGAGCTTTACTGTCAGATAATAAACGATAACCCACAGTATCTGGATAAAAGTGACCATCACAAAGAAGAGCTCAATCAATTTTTATGTCGTTTGATTTTCTGCTTCTTTGCTGAGGACAGCGGACTCTTCAAGTCTCATCAATTTACTGAAAGCGTCCTGTCTCATACCGCAAAAGACGGCTCTGACCTGAGCTCATATATCGCCAAAATATTCTCAAGACTATCAAGTAAACACCCTGCTCCTCATCTTTCGCAAACCCTACAAGACTTTCCCTATGTCAATGGAAGTTTCTTTGAGCAAGAAATCACATTACCGAAACTCACCCGCAAATCTCGAAATATTATCCGCGACTTTGGTCATCTTGATTGGGCGAGCATTAACCCTGATATTTTCGGCTCGATGATCCAGGCGGTTGAAGGCAATCACACAAATGGTAACAGAAAAAAACGAGGAATGGACTATACCAGTCCTCAAAACATTAGAAGAGTCATTAACCCACTGTTTCTTGATCACCTCAAGCAGCAGTTTGCCCAAGCAAAAGGATCACAGTCACAACTCACGGCTCTCCTTAATCGTATTTACAAACTACAGATTTTTGATCCTGCCTGTGGCTCAGGAAATTTCCTGATTATTACCTTTAAAGAGCTAAGACGCTTAGAAAGCGCAATTTTCTCTGAGCTTGGCTACACCAACAAAGACCAAATCAAATCAGGAATCGAGCTAAAACAATTTTTTGGTATTGAAATTGAGCATTTCCCAACAGAGCTAGCCAAACTATCCCTTTACATTGCCGAGCATCAAATGAACCGGGAGTTAAGAACCGCTTTTGCTCTTGATCCCACCACTTCTCTGCCACTCTCAGCTGGAGGAAGTATTATTTGTGCCAATGCCCTGCGCTATGATTGGACTACTCTCTGTGACTTTGATCAAGAACTCTATATTGTCGCCAATCCTCCATATAAATCAAGAAATCTGACGCGAGAACAAAAACAAGATATGAGCGTGATTGCCTCATCCTTTGATCAAAAATTTGGCAGACTTGATTACGTCTCTGGGTGGTTTATTAAGTTAGCCAAGTATTTACAAAAATATCATCATGTCCATGGCGCTTTTGTCGCCACATCATCCATTTGCCAAGGTAATCATGCCCAGTTACTGTGGCCCATCTTATATCACTTTGGCGTTGAGATATCCTTTGCCTACCAATCATTTCCTTGGGCCAACAAAGCCGTGGGTAATGCTGGGGTCCACTGTGTTATTGTGGGACTACGCTCAAAGCTTGCAAAAAATAAACAGCCTAAAATATTAATCTGGGCAAGTAAAACCCTGGGCTCACGTCGTCATGTGCCATACATTAACTCGTATCTTAGGGCAGCCAAAGAAGTCATTATTAAACCAACTAAGTATCCTCCAAGCCATCTCCCCAGGTTAATCAACGGAAGTGCGATGATTAATAACGGGAATTTGATCTTAAGCGAATCCCAGGCACAAGACTTAACTGCTCGTTATCCTCAAAGTCAGCCGCTCATTTTTTCTTATATGAGCGCTGAAGACGTGTTGTACGATCGTAAGCGTTTTGTTGTAAAAATCAGGGATACTGATCTTCAGGTTGCTAGGGAAGTTCCCGAAATTCATCGGCGCTTAGAGGCCGTTCGCCAGTTTCGCAGTTCACGAAAAGATCTTGCCACGCAAAAGATAGCCAATACTCCCCATAAATGGGAAAGAAATCGATACCAGCACCTGCCCTGCTTGGCACTGCCAAGAGTTTCTTCGGAACGGAGAAACTACCTACCCATCACCTACCTAACCGCTGGCACCGTTGTGTCAAATGCAAACTTTGTTATGTATCTTCAACGTGATGAACCAGAGTATTTTATGTTTGCCATTCTATCATCACAGATGCATATGACATGGGTGAAAGCTTATGGTGGCAAGTTTGGCTCATCAATTCGTTACTCGTCAACCATTTGCTATAACGCTTACCCTTGGCCAGACATATCGCCTAACCAAAGATCTGAACTCAGAAAAGTCACCTTTAACATTTTTGCCGAGCGTGAGCATTATCCCTACAAAACACTCGCAGAGCTGTATGATCCTGATAAAATGCCGGCCAAACTTAAAGAACTCCATGCACATAATGATCAGTTAGTTGATTCATGTTACCGGGAGCGGAGATTTTCTCATGATGAAGAACGGCTGGAGTTTCTGACTGATGCTTATGCTAAGCAGCTATCTCAAAAGACAGAAATCACCACTAACAAACACACTGATTTATTAACCACACCTGTGGAGAAGATGATGACTACCTTCAGGCTGGATAATGATCACCCATATAATCAAACACACAGGAGACAGAGATGCCAGATTTTATCAAAGTAAGTTATGAGCAAACCGGCAAGAGTTTGGACACCAACAATCTCGGGATGCGCGACATGCAAAGAAGAGTGTACAAGTTACGTAACTCCCAGTACCTCCTAATTAAATCGCCGCCAGCTTCTGGCAAATCACGAGCCTTAATGTTCCTTGCCCTCGATAAACTTGCCCATCAGAACATTAAGAAAGTCATTGTGTCGGTGCCTGAGCGCTCTATTGGCGCATCTTTTGATTCTGTTGCCCTGAGCCAACATGGCTTCTTTGCCGATTGGCAAGTGCCTGAGCGATATAACCTTTGTGCGCCAAGCGATGATCATAAAAAAAAGATCTTCCAGGAGTTTCTGAATTCTGATACTGCAAAAATCCTGATTTGCGCCCATGCCACACTCCGTAACGTGGCAGCACACTATGAGCAAGAAGGATTAACGTTTCATCATCAGCTAGCACACACTCTCATCGCTATTGATGAATTTCATCACACATCTGCCAGCGCCGAAAATCAACTAGGAGAAATGTTGCGTGAGATTATGCCAAACCCAACTATCCATATTATTGCCATGACCGGATCCTACTTTCGAGGTGATGCCATCCCCATACTGCGCAGGGAAGATGAACAAAAATTCACCAAATTTACTTACACTTACTACGATCAACTCTCCGGTTATCAACACCTCAAATCCATCGGTATTGGCTATCATTTTACCGGGGAGATTACACAGATGCCATCGGCGAAGTTCTCGATAGCAATAAAAAAACACTGATTCATATTCCTCATGTGAATTCTGCAGAATCAACCAAGAAAAAACATGATGAAGTTAATCACATTCTCGATATTATCGGCACCATTAATTTTATTGATCCTAACACTAGAGTAATTCATATGACCCGTAAAACCGATAACAAAAAAGTTAAAGTAGCTGATCTGGTCGAGGATGAGCCACAAACACGTAATAAAATCATCTCTTACCTACGCCGCATGAATAGCCCTGATGATATCGATATTATTATTGCCCTCGGTATGGCAAAAGAAGGTTTTGACTGGCCACAATGCGAACACGCCCTCACCGTTGGCTATCGCAATTCACTCACTGAGATAGTACAGATTATTGGCCGAACAACCCGTGACTCCGAAGGTAAATCCCACGCCAAATTTACTAATCTTATTTTTGATCCCACATACGCAAATGGGGATGACGGTGATTCTGATGAGGATGTGAAGATCACCGTGAATAATATCCTAAAAGCCATTGCGGTGTCGTTACTTATGGAACAAGTACTCGCGCCAAATCTTAAATTTAAAACCAAAAAACCTCACGTGGCTGAGGAAGCTTCTGATGACGACACGATCTTCATCCATGGCTTCAAAGAAGTAAGTACCGATAAAACTCGAAGCATTATTGAATCAGGGGAAATCAACGATTTTAAAGCAAAGATCCTACAAGATCGTGAAATCCTTGAAGCTTCTGCTGGGGGTCATATTGAGCCGGAAGTAATTAATAAAATTCTGATCCCACGTCTTATCCAAAGGGAGTTCCAGCACCTGAGTGAAGCAGAAGTCGAAGAAATTCGTCACCACGTGATCGCCGACTCGGCTATCAAAAAAAGCAAGATCACAACCCAAGAAACTAAAGACCCTTCTGCTACCGGAACGAAACGCTTGCTTGAGGCTAAAGATAAATTTGTGAACATTGATGATCTATCCATGGACCTGATCGATAAAATCAACCCTTTCCAAGAAGCTTTTGAAATCCTCTCTAAATCGGTCACCGCATCACTACTGAAAACCATCAAACACACCATCCACATGAATCGCTCTAAGATCACCGCCGAAGAAGCTGAAATACTGTATCCAAAAATCAGTAGCTTTCAAAAAAATCATAACCGTTTACCAGACCTGAGTTCGAAAGATCCTGGCGAGCAACGTCTTGCTGAAGCTTTGTTATTTCTGGCGCAAAAACGACGAGAACTCCGAAGGACCTCGGCAGCATAACTTTTAACATAGAAAGGTTAATATTATGGATATCTCACCATCTCTTCGTCATATTCTCACCACTGATCCTTTGGGTATTCTTGATTTACCGCCAAAAGTATCATTCCACTCAAGCGATGCAGAGCGTATTCAAAGCAAATTCAATGAAATCAAACAGTTTCACCAAGATCATAACAGGCCACCACAAGCAAGTAGCCACGACCTCTATGAGAGCATGCTCTACGCTCGAGCCAATGTTTTTAAAAACGACGTGAAAATTGTCGAGTTATTACAGGACAGTGATCCTGATAAAATTTGCCAAACCCACCACTACCAAGATCATAGCTCAGCACAACCTCAATCCATGGATGATATTCTTAGCCATGACCCCCTCGGAGTACTGAGCCAAGTTGCTACGCCAGATATTTTTCAGCTCAAGCATGTGCCATCACCTTCGCCTAGGGTGCCAGCTGACTACGTTGCCTATCGAACCCCCTGTGAAGACTTTCACCGGTTTAAGAGCAAGTTCTCTGCTTGTTACTTTGATCTCCATTGTGGCAAGAAAGCTTTCATACCTCCGAGTAACACCGTGAATAAAGGGGATTTTTATATGCTTAAAAATATGATTGTTTATGTGGCTGAGCTCAGCGCTGAACAAAAAACACAGGACCGCCCTACCCGGCGCCTACGCTGTATTTTTGAAAATGGTACCGAGTCACATATGCTCA
Source organism: Pseudomonadota bacterium (assembly GCA_026710525.1). GTDB lineage: Bacteria > Bdellovibrionota_B > Oligoflexia > Oligoflexales > Bin106 > Bin106. The sequence goes on along the minus strand of JAPOQT010000071.1, from coordinate 1,610 downwards.
AGCAAGAGTCTTTTCTCAAAAGTCTGCGGCAAAAAAATGGCAAGCAAATCACGGTGAGAGATTTCAAGAACACAAACATACGTAACCAAGGGTTTGCTGGCTATATTTATATCGCAAGGTCCTTAAGTCAAAACCCTAACATTATGAATATTCCTCATCTCCATAAAATTGGCCTGAGTACCCAACTTGTTGATCAACGGATTCAAAATGCTAACAAAGAATCGACCTATCTCAAAAGCCCAGTAACCATCGTGCGGTCAATCCCATGCTTCTATTTACACCTACAAAAGCTTGAATCCGCTCTCCATCAATTCTTTGCTAAGGTATGCCTTGATATTCGTATGAGATCAGTCAAGGGAGATAGGTCCAAACCCCAGGAGTGGTTTATGGTGCCCCATAATATTATTGAAGAGGCGATTAAACTCATTTTTAATAACACCATCGAACTTTATGATTTCGATGCCGAGCATCTCGTCATTCGCAGGAAGTAAGGACTACATAATGTGATGTCACGTACTAGGTGCAAGCTTCACAAGAACCGGGGTTTTCCAGTGAACAGTTCAGAATCACAGCATCATCTACGAGGGTTTGATCACTGCCACCTTCACTACCATCCTGATTGTCACCCGACATTTCAGCTGTATTTTTTGTGTTATTAAGCTCACTGTGTGTTTGCTTACCAGATGGTGAACTCTGACTATCATGGTCTTGTTGAGCCCCTACCAAAGCTTTGCCATTACTATCCGAATCAATCGTCGTTTTTCTAATTTGAGTTGCACCCCTTGATCTCAGATAGTAAGTGGTCTTTAAACCCTGTTTCCAAGCATAAATATACATTGATGATAATTTACCAATTGTTGGCGCTTCAATAAACAAGTTCAAAGACTGACTTTGATCAATAAAAGCACCGCGATCAGCAGCCATTTCAATTAAAGATTTCTGAGGAATCTCCCAGGCAGTGCGGTAAATAGCCTTGATTTCATCACTGATCAACGCCAAACTTTGGAGTGAGCCATTATGGGATTTAATCTGATTTTTGACCTCACGATTCCAAAGACCACGAGCTCTTAATTCTGCTACCAGATAATTGTTAACTTGTAAAAATTCACCGGATAACGTTTCCCTTTTAAAAAGATTAGATATTTGCGGCTCAATACACTCATAAACACCAGCAATGGAAGCGATGGTGGCTGTTGGAGCAATGGCCACTGTGAGTGAATTTCGCAATCCGTGCTTTTTAATCTCTGCTTTTAACTTCTGCCACTTAGGTAACATATCTTGACTTGGCTTAACCTGCCAAAGATCAAACTGGAGATTGCCTTTAGCTGCGCGAGTCTCTTTAAAATTTTCATGAGCACCAAATTTCTTGGCTAGATCACAGGAGGCACTCAAGACATGAAAATAGACTTCTTCGGCAATCCGTCTTGATAACTCTCGAGCTCGATCACTATCAAAAGGCAGTTTAAGCTTAAAGAAAACGTCCTGTAGACCCATCATCCCTAAGCCAACAGGACGCCATTTTTTATTGGATGCCTGAGCTAAAGCATCAAGAAATGAACGATGCATATTTAATACATTGTTTTTATCTTTGGCCATCTTGCTAGCAAGGG
>JAPOQT010000070.1 GCA_026710525.1 Pseudomonadota bacterium | reverse complement strand
TTAGCTCGTTAACAAGACAGATCAGTATTTAGCTAGCTGGATAAATTGATTAATATAGTGCCGAGTAGTTCTATCTTTGCTTACTATGTTGTATGAGATACTTGCTCATAATCAGGATAGAGACGTCCTCTCTATCCTGATGTTAACATTTCAAGCTGAGTAAAAATCTTCACCTACTCAAATAACAGGTTTTTTTGTACGCGACACTTAACCTAAAAAAGCATACTCGACAGCTCAATTATCCTCTACTAGTCGAACTACGGTGGCGCCATCACTGTCGTTTATAATAACGACATAATCTTTATAAAAAGCACTATAATTTTTGTGAGAAATAACATAGCAGAGTGCTATCATGTTATTTCTTATCTCTTAAATATCTCGAAAAATTAAGTGAAAGTGACTTTCTGTTTTGATGACTATTCTAAAATATAAACTTTGATGATTTTGAGTTGATCGCAACTAGTGGCCGCTTTTTCCCTTCCTTAGAACGTCCTGATATGCCACATTCAACCTTCCTGAGATGTTGACCTATACTTGGCCTGAGGAAAACTTTGTGTCTTTACGACTGACATAAATCAGTCTCTTTTACCTGATCTGGGATCTATGAATTTATCTATCCCCCACGGGAGGTAAGTGAGTGTGTCATTTAAGAAGGGTTGCCTGTGTGCTACGCTTTTTTCTGACAGCTTTCTCTTACCTTGTAACAGGCTAGGCTACTATTTCCAGGACCTAATTTTTGCTACTAATTTCTGAATTTCTTCATCACTTAAGATCATTCCCCAAGGTGCCATGGTGGCACTTAGGCCAACAGCAACGCCGCCAAGTTTAATGACTTTGGTAATATGGGCGTCGTCCACAGAGTTTTGCCAGGTGGAATCGGTGAGATCTCGAGGTACTGGGTTTAAGGCTAATGCGGCAGCAGAGTTAGCTTTGCCGTCAGCGCCATGACATGTGGCGCAAAATGTTTGGTATTTCTGATCGATGGCACTTATTTCTGTTGTTGCGGCATCATCTGCTACCACCATTTCAGGAATAGCACCATCATCAGTGAGAGTAGGGATGCTCTGTCGTGCTGTTTCACTCTCTGTTTTAAATGTTTGCCAGTAGCTTGAGGGATCGTATTGCTCGCAACCAGTGAGTAGTATAACGCCCGTGACTAGGGCGATGGTCTTAACTCCGGCGAAGGGTGTTTGACTCAACATCTAAAGAGCAACCTTTCGTTGTTTAATAGTGAATGGTTAAATACTTAAGCATGAGCGTGCGATGAAACAGTCGATGTGTTAGCTGTTACTCCTAGCTCGACCAGTCGAACAAAAATCATCATAGCACAATTATGCTATTCATTTAAGTAACTCATCTACTGGTAAGCCATCACCGATGATATTTGCCCATCACTAAGGGTGGATCCGAGCATAAAGAGTTAGTCGCCAAAAAGGGTTAAACCACGTTTGTTCATGTCGGTAGCATCTTAGATCTAACCATATGAAAATACAAGGTAAAATATTTATTCTTAAATATTTCTCGATGTGAGCCGAGTAATGGGCTGTGATTAGATTGTGTGTTGTGTTTGCTGGTCATCATATTTCCCTGTTACCACAGTTGACTATTTTTTCCCTTATTGATAGTGCTCTGTTTGTCCTAAGAACAACAAGAAAATAGCTAAATTAAAGATAAAAACCTTATTAATTTAGCGTCTTTATGCCATAGCTGGAGAGAGAAAACATGAACACTATGACTTGTTTTTACGACCATATGTTCTGACTAGGTAATTCTGAGGTCTCTCACTTTTACCTCAATTCGTGGCACAATTTTATACAGAGCAAGATGAACTAGTAACAGTATTGTGTGAGTAAAACCGTGTTTACCCGGAAAAAAATTAGTTAGAATCTTGAAATTCATAGAGATTATTGCTATTATTTAGTATATCGTATTTTTTTTATAAAATATTAATTTTTTACACTGTCTTGATGTATTAACCATCACACAAGGAGATTAAATCATGAAGGGACTCGTTAGGAGATATAAGCAAGAAGAACAGGAAATTGACGAAAAACTTCGTCATCATTTGATTCTTGATTACAGTCCCTTGATTCGTTTTGTTGCTCAAAGAATTGCTGCTCGTCTTCCCTCTAGTATTGATATTGATGATCTTATTTCATCTGGTGTTATTGGGTTGATGGATGCCATTGAGAAATACGATCCTAATATGTTTAATAAATTTAAAACATATGCTGAATTTCGTATTCGTGGCGCTATTCTCGACGAACTAAGATCACAGGACTGGATTCCAAGAAGTGTGAGAAATAAGGCTAAGATTATTGAAAGAGCCCACTCAGAGCTTGAACAAAAGCTGTCCCGACCAGCGACCCATAAGGAAGTGTGTGAGAGTTTAGGTATGCAAATCTCTGACTACCATGAACTCGTTTCGCGGGTGAAGAGTGTGTCCTTGTTATATGTTGATGAACCATCATCAGCAAAGTCTCCGTTTTTAACTGACGCCAAGCGCATGAATCTTTTAGATAGGCTTGAGAATCCTGCGAAAAACCCTCAAGCCCAACTCGACGATAAGACAGAGAAAAATGTCCTAATAGAGCAAATTGAGGCCCTACCTCATAAACAAAAAATCGTTTTATCCCTGTATTATTTCGAGGAGCTCAACCTGAAAGAAATTGGTCGCATTCTGAATGTTACTGAATCCAGAGTATCTCAGTTACATACCCAGGCAGTTGATCGTATTCGATGTCGTTTAAAAATGGTGAATCAAAAAGTTTGACACACAGGCGAAGGGAGGCGATGGATGGTTCACCATGAATAATGATAGAGTATCCAGATTTTTCAGAATTGTTTTAGGGAGTTTATTTGAAAAACTGGTCAGTGATTTAGTGACGTGACGTTTTACAAGTTAATTAGGGAGGCATTATGGTAAAGCAAACAAAGGATGACTTTGTGGTTTTTGAAGATCAAAAGATCAAAGAATTTCCCAAGTCAAAGAAAAAGGTGGTCCTTGAGATTAAGCAGTACAATATTTGTGCTCGTGATTCCCAAGCAAATTTGGTGAAAACCCAGTCAAATTACATTAGTCCTTATGGGATGACCTTTCAGAGTGCTACTGACTATTCAGAAGGAGAGTTGCTCAAAATCGACGTTGCTCTGCCCAACTACTGGCAGAAAAAGCGTAATTTTATCAATTACACGAGGGTGAATACACCGAAAAGTTTTCCGGTGATTGCTCGGGTGATTAATAAATACAAAGCGACACGGAAAAAGTTTAAAAACACCATTGCTGTGCAAACATTATCAATGGATGATACTGATGAAAAAGTGCTGCGTTGTTATCTGGAAGAAAGCGCTTAGTTAATAACCGTGTTTTACTATAAGCCCCTATGATTTTAGGGGTTTATAGTTTGCTGCCGTGTCATCTTTATTTGATGCTCTCCAGAAAATAGGCAATATCAGCAAATAACTGACTACCACACTCGGCGAGGAGAAGGTGACCGCATGATGGGTAAGTCATCATGGTAGCCTGGGGTAGGATTTGGCACAGATGATGAGCTGAATCAACACTAATAATCTGGTCATCTTGACCGTGCATAACGAGGGCAGGCGCTCGCAAATGATTGAGGTTAATCTCAGCAAAAGGCGCCCTTTGAAAAGCTGCTTGTTGCCAGGAGAGTTGCTGTCTTATTTCTGGATTTTGTGTTAGCTGGTCCATATTTTTTTGCAGGGCAGTGAGAAACGATGGTTGCTTGTTGGCGAAATCTTGAGATACGTAGCTAGCTACCGGATGCCAAAGTGTTTTGCTTGTGAGTATATTGCTGATGAAATGCCGGGTGTCTATGGCAGTCGAAATCAAGGTGAGTGAGTGAAAAAGCTCTGGTGATTTTGTGGCTAATAAGCTAGCTATCACACCACCCATAGAAAAAGCAATAACGTGACTTTTTTTGATGCCAAGTTGCTGCCAAAGATATTTTAGGTCACGCGTATGCTGGTGAAAATCAAAGGGCTGGTTTGCCTGAGAGGCACCAGAACCACGATTATCATAGAGCAAAACATGGTAGTTAAGGCGATGCCACTTCTTTTGCCATAATTTAAAATCACGACATGACCTTGAGTAGCCACAAATCAGAGTAATGGTTTGAGCTGACTGGCTTTGGCAGGTAAGCAAGTCATAAGCCAGTGTGCCCCATGGGTCGTGAAATAAATTTAGCTGAGTGGCAGGCATAGTAAACTTTCTATTAAGTATTGGTTTTCCTACTTGAGACCGTTCAGATATAACGTATTTGCTTAACTTAGGCAACTTTCCTTAGAGAGCTCCTGAATAGTCATGAACCTCTTACTAGATAAGAGCAATCTGAGTGAGTTTCAAAAAATTTCTGTGACTCATGTTTACAATTTTAGCTGAGTATTTTACAATCATTTGGCGCATGTCGGAAACGTAGTTTGAAGGCACACCCACTGATTTTGTTTTGGTAACATATTGCTAATTCTTTGTTTTTACTGTTGTTTTCTCTTATGTCATGTGCTCTCGTATGCCCTGTGTTCTCATTGTGACCATGCTTGTTTGCAGAGGTTGAGTGAGATGACCATTTTTTTCGGTCATCACAAGTGAAAGGTAACCATGAACGATATTGAGGATAGGGTATCCCAAGTTTTTAGTCGGATGAGAGCCTGAGCGGCAACTCACTGGTCACGTTTTAACAACCTTTTTGATTCAAGGAATCCCATCTATGCAGCTTAAAAGCTCAATTCAACAAGAAGTTTCGTCGGTCACAGATGTTCCTGTGGTGACTACTGATTCCTCGCCACTGATGGCTAATAAGCCTTTAGCTAGTGACCAACCCATAGGGAGTGGTGCGAGTAAAGATAGCTACCAGATGGGTAATCTAGATGATGGTCAGATGAGGGTGCGCAAACGTGATGGATCTTACGAACCGGTTGATGTGATTCAAATTACTAAAAAAGTAGCTCGCTGTGGTGCTGGTCTTGAACATATTAATCCTTACCTCATTGCTAGTAAGGCGATTAGTGGTATCTATGACGGTGTGACCACAACGGAACTCGATACATTGCTGATGCAAACCGCCGCCCTTCTCATTGGCGAAGAGCCGGAGTATTCAAAACTCTCAGCACGTTTGCTCATTGATTTTATTGATGATGAGATTATTCAGCATGGCATAAAAAGCTTTGCTGATTCCATTGACTTAGGGTTTCAGGTTAAAGTTGTTGGCGAAGAAACGTATCAATTTGTCATGAAACATGCGACACAGTTAAACGAGGCTATTCTGGAGAATCGCTGTGATAATTTTGATTATTTTGGTTTGAAAACTGTTTATGACCGCTACTTGATACGTCATCCTAAAACTCGTTTAGCCATTGAGTCATCCCAATTTTTTTTCATGAGGGTTGCTTGTGGTTTAGCAGAGAGTGTTGAGGAAGCTTGTGAGCTTTATGGTTTGATTTCTTCCTTCGAGTATATGCCATCAACACCCACACTGTTTAATTCAGGTACGAAACATCCCCAAATGTCATCCTGTTATCTCCTTGATTCACCACAAGATACCTTAGAGAGTATTTATGGTCGTTATCGTGATATCGCTCTTCTGTCTAAATTTGCTGGTGGTATTGGTATATCTTTTTCAAGAGTGCGTTCTCGTCATAGTTTGATCCAAAGCACCAATGGTAAAAGTCACGGTATTATTCCTTTTATAAAAACCCTTGATTCTTCTGTAGCAGCAGTGAATCAGGGCGGTAAACGCAAAGGTGCTGCCTGTGTGTATCTTGAATCTTCGCATGCTGATCTCATCGATTTTCTTGAAATCCGTAATAACACCGGTGATGAAGGAATGAGAGCCCACAATCTTAATTTTGCTAACTGGATTCCTGATTTATTTATGTCCCGCGTTGAACAGGATGAGATATGGTCATTTTTTGATCCGAAAGAAGTTCCTGATCTCACAGATCTTTATGGTCCTGATTTTAATAAGGCCTACACTCAATATGAAAAACAAGGTCTGGCCAAAAAACAAGTTCCTGCTCGTGATATCTACGTTAAGATGATGAGAACTTTGGCTGAAACGGGTAATGGTTGGATGACGTTTAAGGATGCTTCTAATCTCAAAAGCAACCAAACAGGCACATCGAACAATGTGATTCATTTGTCGAATCTTTGTACTGAAATTGTTGAGGTTACCAGTGCTGAAGAAACCGCGGTTTGTAATCTCGGTTCACTCAATTTGAGTCGCTATGTGAATGTAGCGAAACAAAGCTTTGATTTTCATAAGTTAGCTCGTAATGTGAGGATAGCCCTGAAGTATTTAGATCGTGTTGTGGATATTAATTACTACCCGATTGCTAGTTCTCAGGCATCCAATAAAAAATGGCGTCCTGTTGGCTTAGGGATGATGGGTCTACAGGACGTTTTCTTTAAGCTT
>JAPOQT010000069.1 GCA_026710525.1 Pseudomonadota bacterium | reverse complement strand
TATTTGAATAGCGACCTTAAGCATACCACCGGCATTTCCTCTGAGATCAATGAGCACACTATCTACAGAGTTTTCTTTTAATTCGTTGAGGGCACGTTTCGTATCATCAAACGCTGTCACCCGTTTGCTGTGACCAGATTCTGAATCGTAATGGGTAAAAGCATAAAACTCGGGAATATGAATAACACCGACTCGACCTTCAGGACTATCATAAACGCGACTACTCACTTGATGGTAAAGATCTTTGTCGTTTGGCTTTAGGGTGATGATAAATTCCTTGAATTTTGTTCTTTCACGGTTCGTAGCCCTTTGTATTCTGAGTGTTTTGGCGCCCCTTCCAGTCAAAAATGATATGAACTGGTCTGCGGGAGTCTGAGTTAATAGGATCTCCTCGCGTTCGCCACAATAATCAATATGACTTAAAGCCTCATCACATAAAAGTCCCATGATCCGATCGCCAACTTCAAGAGATGATTTAGCTGCTGTACTGTTTTTGATAAAATCAGTAATCAATAAATATCCTGATCTTTTTCTTAGTTTTACTCCCAACCTAATTGATGCTGCCTGCCTCAATCCTTCATCTTGGGTAATGTACTGACTATGAGGATCCAGGGTGGTGAAAAAAGATTTCATAAAGACTTCGTAGGGATACCAAGAACTTTTTTGGTTCTTCTTTTGTGTAAGGAGCAAATCCTGCATCCGCCAGTCATGAAGCATGGCAGCTAAGGTTTTGTGATCACTTTGATCACTAAGAAGATGAAATTGGGGATCAATATACTCTTTCACATACTGCTTAATGCGGGCTAATTTGCCAGAGGGAAGGTAATAGAGATGTCGGTTTAATTCACTATGGCTCACACCAAACAAACGTGAAAACAACCACTGGCCTGAGGACAGATCAAATGGCTTGGTTTGCTGATCGCTTATCCTAGCCATAGTTTCCATCATACCTAGAAACTCTTGCCAGCCAAAGTGATAGAGATTGAAAATTTGGCTAATAAACGAGCAATCTAAACGGTTAATATTATCACCAATACGTCGTGCGTATTCTTGTTTAAGATACTTAACCTGTTCTTGGGAGAAATAAATCTTATGAGGATCAAGGGTGGCGAGAAAATTCTGTAAAATTTTCCGACTCAGATATGGTGTAATACGGTAACTCTCTGGACCATAATTGTAGTGAGTCAACATAACTTCGCGAGTTAACGACTTCACATACTGACACTTAATTGATGGTCCGAGTTTTTCTGATAACTGATCCACTTGGTTAAGGAGATCTTGGTAACGGGCGAGGGCCTCTTCCTTACTAATATCCTTGGCTTGATTACCACCCTTGTCATCTTTAGGGTCTGAAGGGTCTGGGTTACTGTCAATAAGGCGAAACACTTCTGGATCAAAAAGCGGTGTTCTATCTTGTTGTGATGACGAAACACCACAGGATGTGACAACAAAGCTTGCAATCAAAAATAAAGAGATGAGAGTAAGTTTAACAGTGTTCACATTCACCTATATCATCAAGTGTTAAAGGTACCAGCCTTACTGAAGGAGCTTATTTCTACTTGTCTGCCCTGATGGCTAAATAAACTCACCGAGGGTTATCGGCGGATATAAAAATAAGACAAATAATTTTTTAGATTCACTCTGATTTTCTCCCCTATTTACTCACCGAGGGTGACACTCAGTGAGATGATTAAGACCAGTAACCACTCTGCTATTAGTTAGTTTCCTGTTGGCAGTCCACACTCGGTGCAAACCGATTGTTTGTCGACAGAAGAAAAACAAAAACATAACCAGATCAGACCCCACAAACCAAAAGTACAAATGGTTACCATTAAATGGAATGCATGATTAGGGACATGTTTGTTAGCAACAACCGCCTCTTGGCAGTGCATACAATAAACAGTTACCTTGATTT
>JAPOQT010000068.1 GCA_026710525.1 Pseudomonadota bacterium | reverse complement strand
CTCAACTGCGGAATCCTGACAACCAGAAAATAGGGTTAACCCAACAATAATACCAGCATGAATCATGAACCCTGTGGTAGAAAATTTTAGAGAAGTACTATGAAAATAGGGGGGAAGGGGTAAAATATTTTTTACTTTATTGAATAAAACCATGATGACTTACCTGATAAATGATAAATTAAAAAACATGAAACACATACAAACTGGCACTATTAAGCCATTCGGCGGTGACCAACTATCTAACAAGTTTTTATATAAAAGTTTTGAATAATCAGTGGGTTACACTTTATCATTTTTGATTATTAGTGGTCGCTACTTAAATGGTTGTCTTAAGAAGAGCCATAAAATTTCCCATCTCTTACGAGTACTCAAACACTACCGATGATAGGCACTACGCCCTAGTAAGATGGCACCTAATAAAAATAAAATCAGAATACTTAAAATAGCGAGTCGATTGCTGCCGCTTACCAAAGCTACAACGCCAACAGCAAGAGGCCCAAAGATTGTTGCTACTTTGCCCACCGTGTTATAAAAACCAAAATACTCACCCGACTGTTCTTTAGGAATCATATGGGCAAAGTAACTACGTGACAGTGCCTGCAGACCACCTTGAGCTAAGGCTACACCACAAGCTAAAAGATAAAAATGACTAACACTGGTCATAAAGTAAGCACCAATGGTGATCACACAATAAATAGCAATACCAATGTAAAGACCGTTTTTTGCGCCAATTTTTTCTGCAGCATATATAAAACCTAGAGCACAAGGGAAGCTCAAAAATTGAACAATTAGCAAGGCGACAATGAGATGATTTGATGAAAATCCCAAAGACATACCATAATCCACAGCCATCCGCATCACTGTGCCCACACCATCGATATAACACCAATAAGCAAGCAAAAACAGACTCATGTGTTTGGTGGTAACAATTTTGCTAGCTGTATGATAGAGGGCAGAAAAGCCTGAAAAAACCGTGTTGAGTGGCAACTGAGTGACTTTTTGTTGTGGTACCCATTTAATGAGAGGAAAGAGAAAAATCAACCACCATACCCCCACAGAAATAAACGACACTTTCACTGCTTGGGCTTTATCACTCAGATAAAAAAGCTCAGGATTAAGAGTCATGGCACAATTGAGTGCGAGTAGTATGCCGCCACCAAGATAACCAAAGGCATAACCAGCAAGAGATAGTTGGTTGTACCGATCTTTGGTGGTGATTTGAGTCATCATAGAGTCGTAAATAGTGAGGGCTAGGGCAGCACTCGCAGAACCAACGGCAAAGACCAAGAGCGCTGATCCAGCTTGATTTGGCCCTAAAAAAGCTAACATAAAGCATGAAAGAATACCGATACCCGTAATCCCAATCAACCATGATTTACCAAGAGTTCTGCTAGCCACCATGCCCAACGCCGGTGATAGTAAAGCAACAACCAATGCGGCAATAGAGCTGGCAAATGACAGATAAGATGTAGACAGGGATGGCGCAACTCCTTGACTCCAGTATTCTTTAAAGAAAACAGGGAAAAAACCAGCGACGATTGTGGTGTAAAACGCAGAATTTCCGACGTCATAAAAACACCAAGCCCATTCACGACGTGATAATCTCAACATGGTGGCTCCGTTTATAATAGTGTTAGGAGAAATTACCTAGCTGATAGAGCAGAGGCTAACAAACTCTGAAACTGAGTGTTCGTCAGAGTTTCAGCGCCTAAACTTTTCAGGTGCTCCGACATCATCTGACAATCAAAAAAAGTAAACCCATCTTGTTTTAGTTTTGTGACAAGAGCCCAGAGAGCGACTTTAGACATATTCGATTCACGATGGAACATACTTTCAGCAAAAAAAGCTTTTTCCACCCTCACACCGTATACACCGCCCACTAAAACACCACGACGGGTAACCTCCACTGATTCAGCGTAACCAAGCTCAAACAACCCCTGAAAAGCATCGATCAAGTCAGGACTAATCCAGGTTTCTGGGCGATTAGCACATGCTTTCATCACCTGTAAAAACTGATGATTAAAAGATATTTCAAAGTCTCTTTTTTTGATCACTCTCCCCAAAGATCGAGAAACATGAAATTTATCTAAAAACATAACAGCTCTATCATCAGGAAGATACCACTCAATTTTTGTGTGATCTTCGTTGCTCATAGGGAAATAGCCTTTTCTATAAGCAAAAATGAAATAAGCAGGGGAGAGTTCAAGTGGTATGGGTTTTGGGGTCAGTGGTGACATAAAGATCTCAAGAAATAAAGATCATAGCTTAACACAGCTATGAATAAAATAGGGTTAACTATGGCTGAAGATATAAAACTAGTAATATTTTTTTAAATTAGTCACTAAAGTTCCGATGTTGCACCTGTTACCCTCAGTATTATCTCATAAATTTTAACTACGCTAGAGACTTGTTTTGTTCATTCATATGTTTGTCAAATGTTTACGATTTACCATCTTAGGAATCATCTTAGGTATGGGAGTGCTTAATGGTTACTCACAGGAAAACCCAGAGGATAACCCATTGCCTCCCAGTTATCCCGTATATATTTATAGTAACGGTCCTGGTTTTTTATTTTCATCAGACGGACAAAAGACTAAAGTATCAAGGGATGGCACCAGGTTTTTTTTACAGGAAGGTTGGAACGACCTTTATGTGGGTGGCCCTAGAATTTTACCCCAAAAATTTAAACTATTCTATCTACCGAATGATAACTTACAAAAATATTATATTGCCCTGAGAAAAGCTACTTCTGATGCTGCAAATGCCAAAGATGTTGACAACATATCATCATCTTTTTCCCAAACAACGAAACGGCCTATTCATCTTAATTCCAGCTGTAACAAGATTATCGCGAGCACTCCCCCTACTCAGAGAGGAAAACTCAATTGTGATTTTGAACACTTTCATGAGGAGTTACTAGCTGTCGGGCCGTTTCCCAATACACAGGTCCAGGGGGTGTCAACGGCGTCACAGTTGTTTATTGAGCATTTTTTCCATACTCTGCTTAACTTTAAGCCATCTGTCGTTTTAGGTCATATAGGTGAGCATGTTCATCGCATTACACCTCAAGGTACTCAAGGATTTGAGATTGCTGGTTTCTCAGCTCTTTTGGATGGTCATTGTCCCAGGGTATTCGAGTTAGTTGCGGAGCTACGTCTACTTGACAAACCTTCGCCTATTTTGTCAACCTACCAAGCTATTTGCTACGAATTAGTCGATGACAAGGACTCAGCTAACAAAGTGTATCAAGAGCTAGCCTCGCTCCAAGAGGAGTTGCCTTCAACCCGTGCCGCGATTTATTATCATCGTTACCGATGGCAGGGAAAAACGTCACTCATCCAAGCAGAGAGCACACTCAACGAGTGTCGTCAGAACTTTCCTTGGTTTGTTCATTGTCATAATAGGTTAGCCGATATTGCCGTGGTTAAGAGCCAAAATAATCATGCCAAGAATATTATAAGTTCATTCACTGCACAAAATGAGCGCCCACTTGATGATCATACAGCGAAAGTTATTGCTCTGAGAGAGAGCGGTAAACATAAAGCAGCCAAGGAGTTACATCGTTCTCACCCACTTAAAGATACAGCCCTATCTCTCGTACTACTATCGATTTATCTCGAGTATAAACAAAAAGGTAATATTCGTTCCCTGCGTAATGCCCTGTTTCGTTCTAGGGCGATTAGTCACTTAGCAGCTCAGCGGGTTTTAGAACACTCAGGCGCTTTAGAAAAAACAGATTCTTTTTGGGAAGTCGCGTTAAAGGTTCTTATTAGAGATATTAGGGAGCATCGATCTAAGCACATTGCTATGCTCTTTGATCGCTATCATAAAAATAATCGTTGTGCTCAATTAGATCGTTTTCATTATCAAATTGATGAAGAGCATATTAATCCTTACGACGAAGCTATTTTAGATACGAAAGTCAATTGTGCTATGGCTCAAGAAGATCATAAAGACAGAGCTGTTGAGGCGATTATTCAACTCCACAAATACTTTCCTAACAGTTGGCGACCCCAAATACGTATGGCAGAACTCTATCTGTCTAACGAAGAATATAGTCAAGGATTTTGTTATTACCGTCAGTCAGTGAAATTTGCGCCACCCGAAGATATATTTAAAATGGTATTAGCAAAAATCAAAGCACTTGATGAAGCCCATGGTCCTTTTAATGCCAATAAGGATTGCTCTAAAGAGGAACACAAGATCCCAGAGAGATAATGGTGGCAGTGCTCTTTTTAAGAGTCTTTTAATTGAATAGCCACACCTAAGTGAGACAGTTTTTCAATGACCTGATCATAACCCCTCTCAACGAGGTGTGTGTTATAGATCTCACTAGTACCTCTTGCCATACAAGCAGCTATCACTAAAGCCATCCCTGCCCGAACGTCAGGAGAGCTCATCCGAGCCCCAATTAATTGACTTTTGCCAGTAACCACCACCCGGTGAGGGTCACAAAGAACAATTTGTGCTCCCATATGTAATAATTTGTCTGTGAAAAACATTCGCCCTTCAAACATTTTTTCAAAAAAAATCATGGTGCCAGTCGCTTGGGTAGCCGTGACAATGGCAACAGACATGAGATCTGTTGGAAAACCCGGCCAAGGAGCCGAATAAACCGTCGGGATCCTCCCGGACACATCAGCTTTGATTTGGAGTCCATGACTACCATCAACAGCGATGGAATTTTCTGTGATTTCAGGTTGAATACCGAGTTTTTGCCATGCCCCGAGAATACCTCGGTAATTGGCTGGCATGACATCATCGATTTGTACTCGACCACCACAAGCTGCACCCAGGCATAGATAACTAGCCATTTCCATAAAATCAGGGCCAATAGTGTGCTCGGCTCCCGAAAGCCCCGACACACCGGTAATAGTGAGCCGATTACTACCAACCCCAGAAATATGAGCTCCCATTTTTATTAATAACTCACACAAACCAACCACATGAGGTTCGGAAGCAGCATGTTCTAGCACAGTGGTACCCTCAGCGAGTACCGCACACATAATAATATTTTCTGTGGCGGTCACAGAAGGCTCGTCGAGGAAAATAGCAGCTCCTCGTAGCTTCCCAGGGGTTACTGAGCCATGAATCTCACTACGTACAAGCTCTACTTTAGCCCCAAGGGCGATTAAACCTTCAAAATGACAATCAATTTTCCTAGCGCCAATAACATCACCACCAGGTAAAGGTAGCCTTGCTTTACCCCAGCGAGCTAAAAGTGGTCCGAGGAGTAGAATGGCGGCTCGAACCTTGCTACATTTTTCAGCCGATAACAATCCCTCACTAGCTGTATTCGCTTCTAACACAAGGGAGTCACGGCCTAACCACTGATAGCGAACTCCCAAATCATTAAGTAGATCAAGCATGACCTGCACATCAGCAATCCTAGGAACACGTTGTAGGGTTACTGGTTGCGAGCTAAGAAGGCAGGCAGCTAAAACCGGCAAGATCTCATTTTTGTTACCTGATGGTCTTAATGACCCCGAGACTTCCCGACCACCTTCAATCACATATTTAGCCATGGTGAGTTTATCCTAATTTTGGGTTAGGTCAGACGAAACAAGATCAATCAGTTCTTCCCGAGTAAACTGTTTAAAGTGAGCTGGATTCTTGGCCAAAAAGATATCAAATAATTTTTGTTTCTTCTGAATCATTTTGTCGATTTTTTCTTCAATCGTTCCCAAGGTCACCAGCTTAAGCACTAAAAGAGAGTTTTTTTGGCCAATACGGTGAACACGATCGGTGGCTTGATTTTCTTTACTGGCGTTCCACCAACGGTCATAATGAATAACCACAGAGGCTGCGGTGAGATCTATCCCCACACCACCCGCTAGTAGTGATCCAACAAACACGGATACCGAGGGATCGTTTTGAAACTTTGCCACAATTTGTTCTCTGTTTTTTGAATGGCCAACCAGGGAGACGTGGGAGATATTTTCTTCTTTGAGGTAATCAATGATGATATCAATCATTTTAACATACTGGGAGAAAATGACCACCTTATGGGAAGAGGCAAGAGACTCGGCAATGAGTTCTTTGAGGAGCTCAAATTTCTCACTACTTTCTTCACGCCACGGCTTACCTGTAATTAAAGACGGATGATTACATATTTGCTTCAGTCTTTGTAACAGGGCAAAAATATGGAGATAAGGCAGTGGCTTATCTGTGTTGTGCAGGTCATGAATTAAATTATCAGTCCTGCTTTTAATAGTTTCTTTATAAAGGGTAGCCTGACGATGAGTTAGGTTACAATGACGAATATCCTCCACTTTTTCTGGTAAGTCATGGAGCACCTGATCCTTGGTGCGCCTCATTTTAAGGGGCTCAATGAGTCTTTTAAGTCGATTTTCTCGTTCTTTGATCGAAGGTGTTAAAAGAGAATCTGGCTGGTCTTGTGGTTGGTTGTTATCCGTAGAAATAGGCTCTTTATTATCCTCCTCCTCATCATCATCATGTAGCTTTTTTGTCCTAACAGAAGGTGATGTTAACGAGTTAATATCATAGTATTTTTTGAAGAAGTTCTGGTTACCAAGATAGCCAGGGAGTAAAAAATCAAATAGGGTTTTTAGCTCATAGATTCTATTTTCAATAGGAGTACCACTTAAGCATAAGCGCATTTTTGCTTGTAATCTTTTACAAGCCCAGTAAATGGATGTTTTCGGGTTTTTAATCACATGAGCTTCATCACAAACCACCACATCCCAGGTGATTTTTGATAAATCTTCAATATCTCTGAGTAGTACACCATAGCTTGTAATGAGGGTAATATAGCCATCGACCAACTCTCGGGCTAAGCCATGATAACGTAAAGGTTTTAATACAGGAGTAAAATCAGTCATTTTTTCTTGCCAGTGGCCAACGACAGTCGTTGGACAGATAACAAGGAATCGCAGGGAGCTATGGGGTGTATGTAGGGCTTTGTGCTCAGGTACGTTTGATAAGGGTTGACCACAGCTCTTTTGTTTAAAGATCAAGGATAACAAGGCCATCGTTTGGTGGGTTTTACCTAAACCCATATCATCAGCAAACAAACCATGAAGACGGTTTTTATAAAGCCACCACAACCATCTGGCTCCCTCTATTTGATAATCACGTAGAACAAGATTGGTATGGTTAAAATCAAGGTCATCATTTGTGGTATCGTGAAAAGTCATATGTTTTTTCAAATCTAACAGCAGATCTTCTCGACCACACCAAAGATCATCAAGTCTGTCAAAAAGAGAACGCCAGCGTAGGAGAGATATGGTGTCAAGACGCATGGCATCCTGCATAGGATCAAGTTGAAAATCTAAATCAATTAAAACATCTGGTACCTTAATCCATTTCTGATCCACAGAAACAAATTGTCGGTTACGATCTTTCGCTAGTCTAATAATTTTACTAACCGAAAATAACTCGCCATTAACTTCATATTTAGGATCGAGGATAAATTGAGGATCATCAAAATCGTAGAGTTCGATTCGGGAAATCTCCACTTCACAAATCGAGTCTTTTAACCAGGTTTTATCAATAAGTGTTGGTAGCGATCTCAATGCCTGGAATTCAGTAGCAATCAGCTTATCAATTTCTTTGCCTCGATAAATAAGGGTGTGAGGACTTTTATGCCAAACACTCTTAGGTGAGTCAAGTTCAAGGTTCATAAAACCAAAGCCTTGGATGAACAGGTGTTGATGACCAAGTCCTGACGATACCGACTCACGACTCACCGAAAACAGGACTTTGGTTTCACTCTCTTGATCTTCTTGATCACTAGGAGAAGGTGTATCACCAGGCTTGTCGACAATCAACTGACCATTAGTAGCATAGTGCTTCTTTTTCCACAGATAAACACCCTCTTTCTCTTCTTCAATAAGTACTCGGTGCTCGTCACTATCTCGAGACTGACTGCCAATATACCCTCGAATACGGGTGAGTTCTTTAGTATCTGTGGCTGGTATCCAAAACAAGATTTTTTTATGGATATGCCAGACTTCTCGATCATCACTTTTGGCTACCTTCCAGCCCATGTGTCCTGGATATGGAGCAAAAACCACATGACCCAAGTGACTTTGACATAACTTTTTGAGATGAGGATGATTTAATAAGAGACTCGTTTCATCAACCGACAGTTCAATAGCATCTTTATAGGACTGTCGGAGTTCAAAATGAACTCGACTAAAACCACCATGACCATAAAGTTCAATTTTATCTAAAGAAGCAAGGGAGAGTATGTCAAAAACGTAATCGAGTGATGGCGTTGAAGAGCTATTACGACTATTTAAGCGTTTTCCTGATCCTCCTATTCTACCCATAGCAAAGGGTGCTCTTGGATTAAGACCAGAAAAATACTCGGGTTTTTCTCGACAAATCATCAAGAATGTTGCTAGTAAATGTTCACATAAGCCTCCTGTTTTACGCGCATAACTGCAATTACATTCGTACCAGCGAATCGCCTGACCACGACCTTGTAACTTAAATCGAATCTGCCATCGACCCCTAGGTGCTTTCCGGTCTTCTATTTCAGCGGTAATCAAATCGTCATCAAGTATCGGCTCTGATATCTGACCAAACCGGTAGAGTGCTAATGCTTTTTGCCATATCTCTTGGCTTACCTGATCATGAACATACTGCAGAATATGATGAACGTTGAGGGATGATGTCGAATCGGCTTGTTTTGATAACTGCATAAAACGAATAAACCTTCTTCAGCGACCTACTAAATTCCACCTGGTGAGCAATAACAAAAGTAAGGGTCTGAGTAAAGTGACATATTTCTCTATTGGGTGATCAGGATTTCCTTAATTATCATGGGATGCTTGTAAAAAAAGCCCTAAAATTTGCGTCGCATTAGTTGCCGCACCTTTTTTTAGATTGTCGGCAACATTCCACATTTGCAACCAACGACTCTTCTGATGCTGTTCATCAGTAAGTCCCAGCCTTACTCGCGAAACAAAACTTTCTTGCCGACCATTAGTGAGTCGAGGAGTGAGTGGCGGCTGTGACGGTGAGTGTTCCAGGACAGTAAGACCATCACTTTGAGATAGCACCGTCATAACCTCACCGTGGGTTACCTCACGCCCCAACTGACACACAATAGAGGCACAATGACCTTTAAAAACAGGGACCCTGGCAGCTGTCACCATAACTGCCAGATCATCTTTTGCTAAAATTTTTCGAGATTCATCGATGACTTTTTGTTCCTCAACAGTATTACGGTTATTATTTTCAGGACCAATAGCGGGAAGTATATTACCCGCTATCGGGGTACCAAAAACAGAAGATGGCTGGTGTAATAAAGAGATGCTGTTAGGGATCATGTACGAGTTGTTATCCGTTTCTTTGAGTTCCTTGGCTAAGGTCGTAATACCTTCTTGCCCTGCCCCTGACACACTTTGATATGTGCTCGCTATCATTATGTCAATACCAAATACTTGGTCGAGTGGCGCCACACAAACCATCATTTGAATGGTTGAGCAGTTAGGATTAGCAACAATACCACCACGATGACCATCACCAACCATCAATCGGTTAATTGTATGAGGATTCACCTCTGGCACCACCAGAGGAACTTTATCATCCAGGCGCCAAGCAGAGCTATTATCAATCACCATCACCCCGATACTAGCTAGCTGGGGGCTATATTCCTTGGAAAAATTACTACCAGCACTCATTAAAGCAAAGTCATAGCCCTTTAAAGCATCGAGAGAAAAAGCCTGAACAACATACTGGTCACCAAATAAAGTCATGGTGTGCCCCTGGGATTTTTTCGAAGCAAACAAACCAATATGAGGTCGTTGACTGGCATCACAATCCTTGAACAGCTTTGAAGTCGATAACTCTTCGGCCATGACTCTACCAACGGCACCGGTGGCACCAATAATGGCAATATGGAGTGATGAATAATCAATGGCTTTCACGAACTAACTCTTCTGTTGATGTTTTCTATCAGCATAATGTCCTCTTAAATATTCAGCTGTTGGTGGCTTTGTCAGCCAGGACAGCCTTGGAGATTCCTGTGGTGAGCAAAGATAATGCATGCCATCTAAAGTCTGTGATATAGCTTCCTCGAGAGGCAGAGCCGTGAACATTTGCCGCCATGAAACAGGTTGTTTTTTGTTGTTGTCACCCGGGGCTATAATAGCCATGATTTGTGTCTGGCTAAAAGTGAGCTTAGTTGATGTCTGTGTTGTGGCAATTTCCTTTGTTTGGGGCAACCAGCTCACAGAAGCGGTGTGAATTTTACGATCATTCACCGTTATGGTGTTTTGATGGGAGTCTAATAAAAATGTGCCTCCCATATCAGCATTTTTAAGCCCCTCATCTGGAGCTAGCACAGGAGAATCACCGTTATCCATGCCACCAGGAGTCACTTCTTCCTCAGACCATGCTAAGAACCCTTTCTGGTAACCAGAGGGTAGAAATACGGCTTGACAAGGTTTTGATAATGTTCGTTGACGGATCATGGTGCTCTCCTTGAGTAAACAAGAAAGCATTATCATACTCAAACTTGAGACTCCAAGCCACCTTCTTTTTAGCGACGCAGGGTTTTGATGAGCTAAATCTTTATTTTTGTTGATTTTTTCAGCCGATAAATTGACTAAAAGAGAGTGTGCATGCCAACCATAGAGGTGGCTGAGTAAGATCCTGATGCCAGTAAAATATCCTGGACCATGACTAGCCACTACGTGGGTCACATCAGTTAAGTTGAGCTTTTTTGCTGCCAAACACTCGTTCACAAACGGTCCTAAATGACGAGACACGGAAAATTTTTCCACTGTCATCCGCTGAATCACATCAGCAGAGCCATCCACCAGTCGAACAGCACAGCCACCTAACGACGTTTCTATTAGCAAAAAAATACGATACTCTTGGTGGCTCATAAGGACCTTATTCAAGTAAGAGACTTCAGACGCCTAACCCTAATCCTTCAAGCATCGATAACCAAAAACGACTGAGATCATTATAAGTGGCAAGAATCACCAAAGAGAGAACAATCACAAAGCCGATGGATTGATACTGCTCGACAAACTTTCTACTTAACCGGTTACCCTTGATTTTTTCGAGTCCTAATAAAACTAACTGCCCGCCGTCTAATACGGGAATAGGGAAAAGATTAAGCAAAAATAAGTTTAGGCTGATAATAGCTAAAATCGTGAGATAGGGCACGATCCCTTGATGAGCCGATTCTTTGGCAATTTGAGCAATAAAAATAGGCCCTCCGAGTGACTTCACGGGCACAGAACCCACAATTAAACCACCAATACCTTTGAGTATTTGGTAAGAATAATGGCTGGCATTACGAAAACCTTGAACAACACCCATAATCGGATTGTGAGTACGTTCTAAGCCTTGTGGTGGTTGGAGGAGAGGATAGCCAACCTGATAAGGAAACAGATAGCCTGTGGCTGCCCCTTCAGCTTTTTGGTAGCG
>JAPOQT010000067.1 GCA_026710525.1 Pseudomonadota bacterium | reverse complement strand
TTACACTCTGAACATGGTTTTCAGGTCCTGGCAAGAGCTCCTGGCAGAGCCAAAAGTCTTTTGAAGATTAATCTATCGGAAGATGCGGCCCCCTTACTCTTTAAAGATGTGCCACTTGTGGTGCTGGTGAACAAAATGTCAGGCAGTTTAAGTGAACTGATTGCCCAGGTGATCCAAGATCATGCTCGTGGTCTTGTGATTGGAGACTCAACAACCTCAGGTAAGGGCACCATGCAAACTCGATTTTATACGGATAATACTTTATATATTGAAGACCATGATAAAAGAAAAGCTATTTTCAAAGTGACCACAGCCAAGTTTTTTGGTGCTTCTGGTCACTCTGTGCAAGAAACAGGATTACTCTCTGACATTCAGATTATCTCTTTAACTGAGTCCCTTGGTCGCACAGAAAGAGATCGTCAGAATGTGCTCAACAACAAGGAAACGTTGCCGGCCGTAGAAGATATTAATGCCGCTGAGCCATTTTTAAATACTCAACTCATTAACGCTTTAAAAAAGCAGTCAAGGGAGCGCCAGCAAAAAAGCGACGACTTTGCCCTGATCCAATCGATTAGTCAAAGGGTTATGGCAGCGGATAGTCTTACCCTTGCCCCATCACAGGCCTATTCTGAGATTGATCAGATTTTAATTAAGCAAAAAATATTTAATCTCTCAGTTGAGCAGGTATTAGCTGAAATTAAGCAGATCTATTTTGGGATGAATAGTGATTTTGTTCTCGAAGAAGCTCTTGCAATCACGAGGGATTACAGTACGCGACTCCAACAAAAAAAGAGTGTTGGATCAATACTTGGTAGCTCAGCTAATTAGAGAGACCTAGCGATGATGGTTTTCTCCCAATAGTGATCATAACTTGAACAATAACCTTCGGTATAATATTGGGAAATCCAACCATTCTGAGTGTGAACAGGGTTTCTTGTTTCGGGTATCAACTCGTTCAGTGGTTCAATAATATCACCTTTGTTATAGTAGCCAATGAGACTGTTATCATTGAACCTATGAGATGAGTAAATCGGTACATTATCATGTTGAATTTCACATATTAGCTTGCTTTTCAGTTTCACTGTTTGAATACCTGCTGGTGTTCTCACAAATGGTAGATCACCTTTAAAATGACCGATGACAAAACGAACGTCATAAGTATCAGCAATGTTTTTCACCAAGGTTTTTTTCTCAGCCGCAGCAATGTTGTTTCTGATACTTTGTTGAAACCCACTATAGTTAGATGTTTGCTGTAAAATAAGGTGAAATAGTTTTTCGATTTTATTAATCGGGTTGCGGATACAGCCACCACTGACTCGTCTAGCTTCAGTCGGTAATGAGAGGATATACTCAAGATCAATGGTGGTACCGTGGAATCCATAAGCATCATAAAACCATAGGGCGTAATGACCGAGTGGATTATGGTAACCACAAGGTCCATATAGGTCGTGATTTTCTTCAAAAATCTTCATTCGATTTAAGTAATCTTGTTCATCATCATTTGTTTTTTCAAATCCTACGGGATCTGACGGTAACCACGGAGGACAGTGGTCCATTTCATGGAGAGTGTAAATTCCTGGTGGTGTCATTTGCGGTATCGACACGCCATTACGGACATGCCACTCTCCCGAAAGATCAGAGGTTGCTGAATTCCAAGAGTCAATAACGATTCGATCTTTGATAATCGTTGAGCGATTGGTGGCTAGGTTGACGATAATAACCATAGGTGACTCGACAATTTGTTCAATGATAACCGTTTTATCAAGTTCGTCTGTGATGTAGTAATGGAGATCTGAGGTGGTAGAACTTGGCACCCTATCATGCCAAAAAGTTTTGAAGTTAGGTACTAATCCTGGTGGTGAATCATGAGAGCAACTCGTGCTTAGTAAGCTGAGTAAGGTAGAGATCGTGACGAGGAAGGTTATGAGGGCACACCGGGTTTTCGGAGCTATTTGTTGAGTGATGATAGTCATGAAATAATGGGATATATGATTCATTGTTTAAGGCCTCGAGCAAAGTTAAAGTTATTAGGTTATGAGATTAGGTGAGAGCTAGCTTCACCGTGAGTATTAATGGGATTTCGTTATTGTGGTAGTTAAGTTGATGGCATGGTCTGTTTGATGGTTCATTTCATAGGACATGCGAAACAGAGCTGTGCCAAGTTCTTGATACAGTTGTTGAAATGTGGTCACCTCCTTGGCTATCCAATCCAAGGTTTCATGAGAAAGAAAGTGGTAGAGAAATACTGAACTACATGAGTCGATGGTTTGTGATGAATCGGCATACTCGGGTGGTTGTTGATTTTTACTATGGGACCATCTTCCCCATTTGGGAATAGCTGAGGCAATACCAACGACGTAATGCTTATTAGGTGTATGAAAATCAGAAGCGATCACCGGTGATCCAGAGTCTCCCTGACAGATACCATCCTGCTCTTCTCGGTAAAAGGTCTTAGCACATCTCATATGGAGATAATCACAAAATGTGGCAAACAAGAGGTTGTTTAAAAACCTGAGACTCAGTAAGTTTAATGAAAGGTCGTCACGGGGGTTTCTTGTGCCATGTTTTAATCTAATTTTTCTCAGATGAACGGGAGCAAAGAGTTCTCTTTTAATGCCGCCTTTACCATATAACCAGATTTGGTCAAAGTGCTCTTGATCCTTGAGAGCAACAAAATCAATGTGGCTCAGGCCATCACGAGGCACACTCTTGTAATCAAAAAAGATGAGAGCAAGATCACTCACCGTGTTTCCTGTGATCATTTTTTTGACAATGGGAGGAAACTGGCTGTGGCTGGTCACAGAAAGTCGTTTTTGTTGTTGATCTAACAGAAAGATATTCCTGTGATCAGAAGTGTATTCGTTAAAATCTTCGACGGTGGTTACTGTGTTATGATCTTTGATACAGTGAGCTGAGCTTAAAATAACACCATTTTCAATTTGCACACCACCACAACCGCCAACCAAAGCAAAGCTACTCAAGCCTTTTGCCGTGACCTTCTCTCCACCCACAGCCCCATGAACATAGGAAAGGGGTAAAACCAAAATAAGGAGATATCCAGAGACTAACGTGGTAAGAATGAATGTTTTCATATGTTATCTTGTGAGTTAAGTGTTAGTAGTTGAGAGATACCAGTAAGTTAGGCAACAAAAAAAGAGTCCCTTAAGCCGGACATTTTGTCCTGCAAGCAGCATAGCATATTAGCTAATAAAAATAAACAATTTTTTTTATAATATTTATCCCAAAATAAATTAGTAATATTAAAATGTTATTAAAATGTATCAAGATAATACCTCTTTTTAACCGAAAGGGTAAACAAAGGTTATCTTAGCAAAATCTGTGGCTATTAATCAATAAAATTTATGGCATGGAGCACTGGCCCAGTTGTGTTAGTTCAGATAAGGATCCATGACTTTGATCAATCATGTTAATTTTGGGAGTGGAATCATGAACTTACTGGAAAATATACTAGGTCTGTTGTTTGTTAGAGAGTTAAGGACAAAGTACCAGCCGTTATTCTTCGCTAAAGCTCAGGGTAAGCTAATGGCGGTACCGCGATTGATGGGGCTTTCGATTGTGTTTTTAGGTTTAGCCATGGCCAGCTGCCATCAGTCGTCATCTAATAAACAGAATAATGAGATTGCTAGTTCCGACGAGCGAATGATGGAGCCAAGTTACCTGCAAGATCAAGATGCTGTTGTTAAGGCTGTGGTGGCTACTTTTCAAAAGGCCTTAGAGTCTAGCAAAACACAAGAAAACGGCGAAAATAGCCCCATCGACGATATGAAGGAAACAACCGAGTCAAACTCTCATCAAGAGGGCGAATCTTCTCAGCTGGCTCAAGATCCTGATAGTTCTTTAGATCAGCTGGTCGTCACCTTGGATAGTGGATCAAATCATCTCTCTGAAGGGGAGGACCAGGCAAAATTAGTAACAAATGAATTTGAAGATGAAGACCTTAGCCAAGGCTCTGATATTTGTCTGACAAGTCTATCTGTGGATAAAACGTTCCTCTTATTAGAGTATCTAAAAACCATAACAGTTAATGGTCAGCAGTACCGAGTGGTCCTCAGCGACAAGGTTTTTGTCCAGGGAAAAGAGGCTTATTTATCAGCCACTGAACTGGATAATCAATATCAAGTCCATCTTAGTAATGATGATCTTACCCTTGCCGATCTCGATGATCTGGTCCTCACTTTTTCATTTGAGTCTGATGATCAGTCAGGTGATAAGGTGATGGCAGCAGAAGATCTGGGACCAACCCTTGTAAAACAAGTAACAGTATTGGCGGGAGATCGGCAGATCTATCAATTACAAGGTGAGGATTTAGATCAAACGGCTTTCAAAGATCTCACAGTAGGTCTCACTGATGTTGGTGCGAGCAATCTTTTAATGTCATCACAGGTTGAGGTGCCACTTTTTAAGGTTCAGGTCTCTAGCACTGTTGAGAATTCTGATCTTAATAGTGACGAAGTGTCTTTAAAAGCAGCAGATAGCTTTGCTAGCCAAAAAGAACGTTTACTATCCCTTTGTGAGACGGATGTCTAGCGGTAATCATCTAGAGAATCTGATGGATGTTTAATCTGTGGTCCTAGAGTAATGACTCTAGGACTAGGCACTTTATCATGACATCATACTGATCTTATATGTCTTTGTTGACAGCAGTAGTAGCCTTAGCTGACTCAAATGGTTGATCAACCACTGTGATTTCCCCATCTGACAGCTGTGTTTTTACGTGACTGGCTAGCGATAGACAACCTAGTTACTTTTTTTGTTTGGTAGATGAAAGCTTTTATGATATCCTGCTCTCCAGTTTAGATTTAGGGTTAGGAGAGGCTTGTGCCACGAATCGGATCCCTGGTTTATATATCATGAAGGAGTTTTTGAGATGCGTAATCATGTTAATCATGCTGTGAGTATTGTTAAGGCGTTGTTTTTCTGTAGCCTCAGTCTGATGATTGGTTATGGAACCGTGGGTCTGGCTCAAACGGAAACCAGCAAAACTAAGACGACTGAAGAGATGACGACAAAGGATCAGCAAAGTCAAGACAAAATGACCGAAGGTGGCAGTAAAGATGATAAAGAAGGCCATGATCATGGTGACGATCAAGATCAAGATCAAGACCGTGACGACGATCATGACGATCATAGCCGTGGTGACGGTGACAAGGGTGATCATGATAATCATGATGATGATGAAAAAAGTCACGATGACAAAGATGACAAAAAGGATGATCATGATCATCAAAAAAGCCAAGGCAAGGATAGCAGCCATAAGCTTCATAAAGCTCACACCCACGGTCTATCCCAAGTAACTATGGCTGTTGAAGGCAATGATTTACATATTCAGCTCAATATTCCTTTGGAGTCTGTGGTAGGTTTTGAGTACAAACCAAAAACAGATAAAGAAAAAAAAGCACTTGAAGATGCTAAGAAGTTGTTTCAAGCATCCAAGCTTTTTGCTTTTCATCAAAAGCTTGGATGTAAGGCGAGTGTTTCAGAGGTTGATTTTGTTTTTGATGATGATCATGCAGAAGCCAAATACCACGGTAAATTTAGCTGTACGGGCCTTAAGCAGAAACAGAAAACCAACATGGTTACCTTTCAGCTCGGTAAACTGTTTCCTAAGTTAAAGCAAGTAGAGCTTAGTTACGTTCCTGCTAGTGGTACTGCGGTTAAGAAAACTTATAAGGAGTTCCCTTTTAACGTCCAGCTATAACGAGGGAGCTTCCATGGCAGATCATCTTATCCAGATGAAAGACGTTATGTTTTCCTGGAAGCCATCTCGTTGGTGGCTTTCGAGGGAACAACAACAAACGTGGCAAATCCATATTCCTGAATTTTGTTGCCACAGTGGCGATAGGATTTTTCTTTACGGTCCTTCTGGTTCAGGGAAGTCAACGTTTTTAAGTTTGCTCTCTGGCATCCTACTAGCTGATTCGGGACAAGTGACTGTTGATGGCCATGATCTATCCCGCTTAACTCCTCAAAAAAGAGATCTCCTCAGGGCTGATCTCATGGGCATTGTTTTCCAACAATTTAATTTACTCGGTTATCTCAGTGTGATTGATAACGTGCGACTTGGTGTTTACTTTTCTATGGTCCGCAAGCAACGGATAATGGCACACTCTGACCATACGGCTGAGTCACTTCTCAATGCCCTGGGGATCACTGATATTCATAAAATGGCAAGAGCTCTTAGTGTTGGTCAGCAACAGCGGGTTGCTCTTGCGAGATCCCTCTTAGGGTCGCCGAAAATCATTTTAGCTGATGAGCCCACCTCAGCCTTAGACGAAGAACTGAAAGACGATTTTATGAAAATCCTCCTGGAGCAGTGTGATAAACAAGGAGCGTCATTAATTTTTGTTAGCCATAATCATAGTCTAGCTCAGTATTTTGAGAAGAAAATCGCTTTAAAAGATCTCATAAGTAGTAAAGATGACACAATATGAAAATAAACCCTCTTAGCTTAACCTGGTTAAGTATTTCTTCCCGTTCTCTTCATTTTGGTCTAACCCTTTTTACCCTCGTACTCAGTTGTTTTTTACTCTTTTCTGTGAGT
>JAPOQT010000066.1 GCA_026710525.1 Pseudomonadota bacterium | reverse complement strand
TAGATGGTTACCAAGTGGCACGTCGCATAGAGCAAGCCAGTCTTTTTGCGCACTATGATGTGTTTAGAGCCACAACTCATAATAAGGGTATTATGAACGGTATTAGCTCTGTTGCTTTAGCAACAGGCAATGACTTACGTGCTGTTGAGGCAGCAGCCCATAGCTACGCTGCCTACCCAAGCTCTTACAAGCCGCTCTCACGCTGGCATGTTGACAATGAGTCTCGTTCAGCTTATTTAGTTGGTCGTTTAAAATTACCTATCCCTGTTGGTGTGGTCGGTGGCATGACTCGTTTTCATCCAGTGGCAAGAGTGTGTTTGAAAATGTTAGCGCAGCCATCTGGGCCACAGTTGGCAGAGATAATGGCTGCTGTAGGATTGGCTCAGAATCTGGCTGCTCTCAAAGCTTTGTCAGGTGATGGTATCCAAAAAGGTCATATGAGATTGCATCACAAGAAGATTCATTGATAGTGAGTGATAGATGGGTAATATGGTGGCAACGCAGGTAGTAGTTAAGGTGCCTGGCAAAGTCATGTTGGCAGGAGAGTATGCTATTTTATTTGGCCTATCAGATGCTTTAGCTTGCAGTCTTTCTTGCTATTTAACAGTGACCTGTAAACGGGTTTGTGATTTAAACCAGATAGCACCCGGTATGATCACGGTTCAGTCGGATTTGTGGCACGAGCCAAAATCATATCAGCTCGGAGCATTACTTGAGCTCACATCGTCTACTGCTATGTCCTTGGGCAGGGTATTTTATACACTGTACCGGTTACTGACTGAATTAAAAGAAAACGGTGATAATCACACCCATGTGAGTGATTATCATTATCACATGACTATTGGGTCACAAATTCCTTTGATGGCTGGATTTGGTTCGTCATCAGCTTTGAAATTAGCTGTGCTCTTTGGGTTTGTTCGTTGTGCTGGCTTGTCGGTTAAGGATCAGATGTTGTTAAGTATTGCTTATCAGTCTCAGGCTGATTTTCAGGGTGGTTTTGCTTCCGGATATGATGTCTTAGTTCAGTATTACGGTGGACTGGTAACATCAAGCTATGTGGGTGCTCATCAGCAAGTGCAAGTGAAGCATCATCAAAGGGATGCCAAGATTATCACAGCACTCAACCAGCATTTTCACCTGTTTAGCCAAGAACATCAGGCGTCACCTACTGGCCCACTGATTTCTCATGTTCTGCCGAAAATCTTACCATCATTCAGTGGTGACCAGATACCGTTAAATGGCTGGTCACAAAATAAGCAGCGATTTGATCGGAGATTCCTTGAAATAGCCTCGTGTCATCAGGATATGATCGACATGATGACAGTAGGAGATTTTTCGGATAAACTCATGATGACTATGAAACAGTGTCGTCAGCTAACCTGTGATTTTCTAGGTCATGACCAGGGTAATGCCATTTTGTCAGAACTAGAGGATAAATTGGCTGATTGTGCTGGACTTGATCAAACATTTTCGTTCAAGAGTACAGGAGCTGGTGGCCTTGATGCCTTGTTATTTGTTGGTCAAATTCCGGCTGAAGCGGTGGCTATTCTCAGGGAGACTTGTTACTATAGGTCCCCTTATGTTTTTACCACAGACTTTCTCAGGGTAAGAGACGTAAGTGATCATAAATCATGAGGGTGTGACCATAAGAATAACCTTGACACCAGCACTGCTATCGTTATGATTTGAGAGCTGTAACCTATGTGTATAAGTTTATCACTAGCAGCACATGAGATAAAATGCCGTATAATACGAGAAAGATTTAGGACAGTTAACGAGAACTATCCTAGGTAATTGGGAGGCAATGTTCTGGAGAGATGGCAGAGTGGCTGAATGCGCATCCTTGCTAAGGTTGTGATTGGAGTTTATCCGATCCGAGGGTTCGAATCCCTCTCTCTCCGCCACTTACTTGGTCTTTGATTGCTTTTATTATGTTGGGATGAGTCCTTTTTGCTGATATCTTTTCCCAAATACTTCATCATACTTAAAGAGTGTTAAATTGGATAGAACACCTATTTTACAAGCTTCTTCTGTCGGGAAATGCTTCGGCAAAAAACGGGTGCTTACGAGTGTTGATCTCAGTATTTTTCCCGGCGAATGTGTGGTCTTGATTGGTGCTAATGGTGCTGGCAAAACCACCTTATTAGAGATTTTTCAAGGTCTTCTCACCCCTGATGAAGGCACTGTATTACTTTTTGGTCGCTCTTTGTTTGATCATCGTCATGAGCTGCTGCGCAAAGTGGGGGTGGTTTTGCAAGAAACATCCTTGTATAAACGATTTACTGTTAATGAAACACTGTCGTTATTTGCTAGTTTTTATGGCATTAAGCGCGGTAGTTGGGATGATATTCTGGTGCTCTTAGGTCTTGAGCATAAACGACATGCTTATCTCAAAAATTTAAGTGGCGGTGAAAAACAAAAAGTGTACTTAGCTACGGCTCTTATTCATCAACCAAAACTACTTTTTTTAGATGAGCCGAGTACGGGTCTTGATCCAACTTCTCGGGCCCAGATTTGGCAGGTGATTCAAAAGTTACAAAAAAATGGCTGTGCAGTACTGTTAACGACCCATTACATGGAAGAAGCAGAGGCTTTGGCTGATCGTTTAGCTATTTTGCATCAGGGTAAAATGCTTGCCCAGGGGGCGAAGCATGTGCTCACCGCTAAATTTGCTGGCCACACTTCAATTGCTCTGAGTTTTGCTCTTAGCTCAGAAGATGATCAGAAGAATAACCGTGATCTTCGTACCAAGATGATTGCTGCCCTTGAAGAGCATCCTCAGGTCCATCGTGTGTCAAAGGAAAGCTCATCTCGGTTAACTATTTTATGGCGAAAAGGCACCGAGGATTTCCATGAAGTTCTTGAGTTTTTATCGCAATTCAATGAAAAACCAGTGGAGAT
>JAPOQT010000065.1 GCA_026710525.1 Pseudomonadota bacterium | reverse complement strand
TTTGGGATAATCCTAAACCCAAATGACATGCCACTTCAGGATGTAACACTCCCAAATAACCAATCATCTGACGATTGAGGCTAATTTTAGCACTCTGATTTGGATTTAAAAAAGGTAACAGCTCTCCTTGATCACTCAGGGACTGATATGACAAAAGTTGTTGATGATTAAAACAAGCTAAGAAATTCTCTAAACAGGTCTTGAGGTAAAAAAAAGTGCTTGCTTCAGCTTGTTGTTGGCCGTTAACATCATCCTGAGAAATATCAAAGACCATAGTCAAAAAGTTGATTTCTCGAATCGACTGGTTGGTGCCGTTATTTTGTTCGCGAAAAGCAAAAATATGACTCTGACCCAAAAAATCACTCAATGGCTGATAAGCTCGAGAAATTGACTCATCACGTCGAGGAAGGAAGTAACCTCGTCCCACCTGAAATATTTTTGTCTTTTTATTTAATCGTGATCGGTTATAAACAACGTTTTTCAACATTGCTGGCCCTTGACAGACCTGCAAAAGATTATGATGAGATAGGGGATTCGTGACTTCAAGATCACTATAAAGTGGGTGTTCTTCTTTTAACCTTAATTGTTCGAAATCTTTGGGAGCAAGAAAAGGATACAGTATAACTTCCGTGAGGCCTAGGTGAGCAAGAATCTCTTTTGATTCGGTGACAAACAGGCAAAAAGGATGCTCTTGGGCGTTGGTTATTTTTTCTGGTAACGTGTCGGCTGTTACCAAGTTTTGATCCCGATAAGTAAAGACTACCGGAGGCAGGGAGCCGGAAATTTGATCATATCCCTTTATACGACCAATTTCCTCAATGAGATCAACTTCTCGCTTGAGATCATGACGATGAGACGGAATGGATACTAAAAAACGAGATCCTTTTTGATCAACAATATGACAACCAAGGCGCCCCAGAATTGACTGACATTCTTCTATGGTGAGATGTAAACCTAGGACCTTACTCGCCCTGTCGACTCTCATCGCAACACAGGGTGAGGTGTATGTTCCTAGTAACCCATAATAATCTAGGGGTTTCAGCACTTTGATATCAAGCCCTAACCTCTTTGTGCATTCATGCACAAGGTTAGCACATCTATCTACCACAGTGGCAATAGTCGCCATATCAATACCCCTTTCAAAACGATATGAGGCATCGGTATTCATTTTAAGTTTTTTGGCTGTTTTTCTGATGGAGCTAGGACAAAAATCAGCAAATTCAAGGAAATACGACTCACTATCACCAGTGACTTCCGTAGTTTTACCCCCCATCACTCCAGCAATGCCAAGAGGAACATTGTTTGATGAAATCATAATATCTGAGTCACATAAAACAACCTTTTGACCGTCTAGAGTCTCGATTAATGTTTGATTTTTCGCTGTTTGGACCTCAAAGGATACTTTGCCAGTATTAGTATAAGAAGAACATAAATTTTGCACCTTATGGGCGTCATAAGCATGCACTGGTTGCGACCATTCAAGCATAAGATAATTAGTTATATCAATCATGAGAGATTTTGGTCGAATACCACTCAAAAACAGTCTTCTTTGTAACCAATAAGGTGATGTGACATCACCGGGCACACCCTCAACATAAAGCAACATAAAACGCTGACATATCTCATCACTTTTTGGCTCTTTACTGCCATCATTCGATGGCTGATCTCCTGTGGCATCCACAGTAACCGTCGCTAACTGATCTGTTGCTGTATAAGGTTGCCCATGGTCATTAGCCTCACCCTCAGACACAAACACACTCTGATCTGAACGATTATTGTCATAAGTCTGGTAGGGTTGATTAAATTTCGCCCCAAGATCTCGAGCAATTCCTATATAACCAAGACAATCAGAACGATTAGGAGTGATATTTAAAGTCAAGATGGTATCTCGATGAGCCACATAATGCTCTAATTCCTTGCCGACTTGCCAGTCGGACTCAAGGGGCCAAATACCAGCTTGAGCTTCACTCGTCAAACCTAGCTCATCAAGGGAGCAAATCATCCCCTGTGATAGCTCACCACGGATCTTCGTACTTTTTATCATGTGACCATTCGGTAATTTACTACCGACAAGGGCAACAGCCACCTTCATCTCAACCCGAAGGTTACTCGCACCACAAACAATCGTCACCACGTCATCACCATCAACACTGTGAGACTCTGGAACAAGCTTCTTTGTGACTAAAACCTCTGCCACACTCAGTTTCTCGGCATTAGGATGCTTCTTGATCGAGAGCACAACACCCACCACAACAAGTGGATCAATGGCCGGCACCGTATGGTACTCCTCAACCTCAAGGCCAAGGTGAGTGAGGGTGTCTGATAAATCTTGATCACTGAGATGACTTAAGTGAATGTAATCCTGTAACCAAGAACGAATAATAATCATGATATAAACCTTCTGACATGTCTGGTTGAGATTTTATCAATTACGATGACAAACTGATGATAACCCAGATCCTGGTGTGCCTAGAAAAGAAGGAAATTGGCTCAGCCACTGGACATCCCCAGAAAAAAAATGTCTGAGGTCATGAAGATTAAAATGAATCATGGCTAAACGATCAATACCAAAACCAAAAGCAAAACCCATATATTCTTCACTATCTACACCCACCATCTCAAACACATGAGGATGCACCATACCACAACCACCCACCTCAAGCCATGAAAGCTGCTCATCTTCCTTACTAGGAAGAGCAATATCTATCTCAAGACCAGGCTCAACAAATGGGAAATAACTAGGTCGGAGACGCATAGCAACATGATAGCCAAGTAACTCTGATAAAAACACCTGAATAGTGCCTTTAAGATCGGCGAGAGATACATTCTTATCGACATGGAGTCCCTCAATTTGATGAAAAATAGGGGTGTGGGTGGGATCACTATCAACACGAAACACCTTCCCGGGAGCCACCACGGTAAAAGGCGGCCGAAAGTTCTCCATCACATGAATCTGAACATTGGATGTTTGGGTTCTCATTACCCACTTGGTAGCATTGGTAGCATCTTTTGTTTCATCACTCAGACGATCTTTGAGATAAAAAGTGTCTTGCATATCTCGTGCGGGATGATTTTCATGAATGTTTAAAGCTCGAAAATTATAGTAGTCGACTTCTACCTCTGGACCATCAAAAACATGGTACCCCAGTCGCCTAAATATCGACTGTAGCTTATGGTTAATAAGGGACACTGGGTGTAACGACCCGACTCGATGCTGATCAGCTACCGGAAGAGTGACATCGATACTCGAATGACTCAGAAGATGGCGGATCTGTTGCTGACGAGCTCGTTCCTGAAGCTCTTTTATTTGTTGCTCACAAAAGACCTTTAAAAGATTCAGCTCTTTGCCCATACTAGCTTTATCTTCCCTAGCCACCGTTTTTAACTGGCTAAATAGCTCAGGTAATATTCCTTTTCTACCTAACCAAGCAACACGTAACCTCTCAACATCATCATGTAATAGATGACCCTTGTCAGCTTTTATCTCCTTGAGATTTTCTGTAAACTGCTGCTTATATTCACTAATATCTCGGGTCAAAAGTCACCTTTCTCACTTATGATCAACTTAGTTAATGGAATATTATCAATGTTATTACCTGATTTGTCAAATGATTGCTAGCTGCCATTTGATCCTTACCTAGCGAGCTCTTAACTAGCCTTTTTCATTTCTCGTTTATCCAATTGGTATTTTCGAATTTTATCTAGTAAGGTTGTTTTTGGTATGCCTAAACGCTTCGCCACCTCAACTTGATCCCAACCATAATCTTCAAGAGCGCTTTCGATCATGGCTCGCTCTAAATGTTCGACGGACTCTTTGAGCATCGTCGATTCTGTAAAACTAGCCGACACCCTCGTATCTTGGTCACTATCCAGGAGACGCGCTGATAAGTATTCGAGGGGCACAGGAAAATCATCAAGACTAGCAATCACACATAGTCTTTCGATTTCATTTTCCAACTCTCTCACATTACCTGGCCAGTCGTAATTTAACAACTTCGTTAAACATTCATGGGATAACACCTTGGTGTTGAGAGGGACTTTGTTATCATCGTCTGCTAAAAGATGGCTACCATGTTTATTAAGAAAATAATTAATCAAGAGTGGAATATCTTCTTTACGCTCTCGTAACGGTGGAATATCCAGGGTAATCACGTTTAGCCGATAGTACAAGTCTTCACGAAAGAGTTTTTCTGCCATCATTTGCTCTAAATTTCTGTTGGTAGCAGCCACAATGCGTACTTGAGTTTTGTGACTAGCTGTGGAACCAACAGGAATAAAGGTACCTTCTTGTAAAACCCTAAGGAGTTTGACCTGCATAGACAGAGATGTATCGCCTATTTCATCGAGAAATAGGGTGCCACCATCAGCCACGGCAAACACCCCCTTTTTATCACGATTCGCTCCTGTAAAGGCACCTTTCACATGACCAAACAACTCACTTTCTAACAAGTTATCGTTGAAGGCACCACAATTCACCACTAAAAACGGTTCTTTCTTCCGGGATGAATTATAGTGGAGCGCTCTTGAAATCAACTCTTTACCGGTCCCATTCTCACCGCGAACTAACACCGTAGCTCTTGAATCACATATTTTCTCAACCATATGATAAAGCTTTTGCATATTTTGCGACTTACCTATCATCTTAGAAAAATGGAATCGATCTCCCAGTTCTTCCTTGAGTTTAGCTACTTTTTTCCGTTCACTAGAAAGATTCTCTTTCATGCGACTAAGATGAGCTCTAGTATCAAGCATTTCTGAGACCACAAGCTTAATCAGTTCACAAAGATAATGTAAGTCTTTATCAGCGAGTACCGGCAAGTCATCGATTTGAGGAAAAAGATCTTCACCATCAGGGCCAAAAACCTTAAACAAAAAGCTCTTAATTTGATGCTGCTGTTCCTCTTTCGTGTGTTCGCTGAGAAAACCATCGGCAAACACACAACCGAGATTTTTACCACCCACCCTTAGGGGGACAAATAAAGCAGAAAAACCAGAATGATTTCTGACGACTTTTGGTTTTTTGGTGAGTGACGCATCAATGGTGGTTTTTTTAACGTCTTGCATGGTTAACTTAAACCCTGTTGGATCACCGACAATAGCTTTCGAAATAGGATTGAGGGGACTAAAAAATTGCCCTGAAGGCACACCACGCAGGTAGCCCTTCTCATCGGTGAAATGCATTTGAATGTCCCACCATTCTCCGACAAGCTTCCTGAGTTTTTTAATCATAATGAGCTTATCAAAATTTTGCCAATTGACTGTTAGACCCATGCGTTTCTCCTTTCTCACCGGCACACTCTCGTCCTCTTAAGTGAACATACTTTTAATCGTTTTAAATAATTTATTCTTCGAATGGTAGAGATTGTTTTCTTTTAAAAAATGTAAGATCTTCGGGTAATGAAGCCCTAATTGAATTTCGTCATTGAGAAATACCCAAGGACCTAAATCCCCCGTAACCTCTCCCGAAATCACTATTTGCTTGTTTAAACAGTTTTTTGTTAGTTTTCTAAAGGTCATCGGCCCTATTAATGTTTGCTCAAACCGGACAAGATAATAACTTTTTTTCACACGTCTGATCCTAAATTCACGAAGGAAATTTTTAGGTTAGCCAATACCACAGACAACAACACTAATATTGTCCTTACCACCGTTCTTATTAGCACTGCTAATAAGCTGAGTAGGAATCCTCCCAAGGTTCTCAATGTTTTGACTAATCACTTGCTTAATATAACTGTCTTCCACCATATCAAACAAACCATCACTAGCAAGTAAGTAAATCTCACCTGGGTAAATATTTTTTTGAAAAAAATCAGGCTCTAGGTCATCGGTTAAACCCAGACCTTTAGTGAGCTTTGTGCCATTTTTTTTGATAAAATCATGACGTCTTTGCACAAGACCGCGATGCGCAAAATTTTCAATATTATGATCAATAGTTAGCTGGAAGAAATGGTTCTGATAATACACATATACTCGAGAATCACCCACATGAACAAAATTTAATGATTCACCAACAAAGTAGGCAAAATCAAGGGTGGTTCCTAAGCCACAATAATTCGCATGAAAAGTACCGTAATCTAAAATCTTCAGATTGGCTTTGTATACCTGCTCAAGCATAAAGGCAGGTACATCTGAGTATTTAATACTCAGCGATGACCATATGCCTTGTGACACTGTGTCCACAGCAATCTTGGAAGCTATCTCACCTCCTGGTTTGCCTCCTATGCCGTCAGCCACTAGGCAAAAACCCATGGCTTCATCAAAAAGAAGACTATCTTGATTCATTTTACGCACCCGCCCGACATGGCTAGCACCAGACATCTGAATCTGCAAAATCATGACCTCCAGTCGTTGATTCCTTATGGCTCTGCCATCGGATAAATCACCTATACTCTTAAACCTTTTTCAGTTATTATCAGATATTCTAGCCAAAAATTGCTATCATTAACTGTGATCTCGAACCTGTTTTGGTCATCGTGAAAATTAGTGGTAGAATCTACGCTCAAAGCTAGGAGTTACTTACGATAGTGTGGCGCCATAAATAATTAATACTACCACCATGGTCACCGATAACCATTCGTAATGGCTGCTTGATGACAACAGCACTTACGGTGTTAGTCTGAGGACCAGCAGAATATCCGTCTAAGATGCTTTTTCCTGAGATTGATGGTCAAATCTTTATCCTTATTTTCGCATCATATTTCCTATGCTATTTCGTCGATTCATTCTTTTGTTGATCTTTGGCTGGTTGTGTTGGCCAGCACAGAACTACGCTGCACCTCAGACGATAAACACGCCCCTCATTCGGAAGCTCATGAAGGCTGAGGAATACGATAAAGCCTCAATTCTCCTCAGGGCGCTCTTAATCCAACAACCCAAAAACGATGCTGCATGGAATATGCTTGGTGTCTCTTATTATTATATGGGAAAACCAGAAAAAGCCTTGGAAACCCTTAAAGTATCCCAATCATTTACCAGCCAAAAATCTTATAACTTTTTATTTCAAGGACTAGCCTACTCCTTGTTAAAAGAATTTAACCTGGCCGCTTTTTATCTTAAAAAGGCAGCGAACATTAAAAAAGCATCGCCGTACAAAAAACTCGCCACCTATGAGCTAGCTGCTTGGTATTATAATCGTAGAAAGCTCATTAGAGCCAAGAGATGGATTGGGACATATCATGAACGATATCCCAATGACCCACGAACGGAAACCTTACTCCATACAGCAAGACTTATCGGTCTAGGTAAAATGGAGGGTTATCTTGCTGGCATTAAAAAACCGGATATTCAACAAGCTTTTTTTAAGTATGCTCCATTATCACTCATGAATCATCCCCACTACTGGTTCATTGAATCAGGAGCCATCTATAGTGATACCCACTTTAACCGTGTATCATCGGGAGATGATGCACCCGATTCTTTTGTTGCCCCTGTTGACGATATTGTTTGGGCCCTGAGTGTGATCACTGGTGTGGGACTGGGTCCCTATGAATATAACGACTTAGAGTCTTACTTCGGCTATACATACATCCAACACTGGAATACGGATGTGGACCGCATTTCTGTTTATCTCCAAGACCCGAGTGACCTCATGTATATCCCTCTACGCCCTGACTTACTAAGTCGTCATCACTTAGTCTATTCAAAATTCAAGTTCTCTCCTCAAAAACACCTGTCCTTAGGTTTAACTAGCTATGTTACCACCGAAAGAATTGGCTCACGCTATTTTTCAGGACCTGAGCCATGGAGTCGCAACGATAATCTGCTCATTGCCTATAGTTGGAACTTAACTCCTTGGCTGAGTGTTAACTTTAACCCCCGACATTCATTGAAAAGCTACTTATATATCAACCAAGAAATTAATAAAGAAGACTCCGCTTTTTCTTATCAAACATTTGACCTAACTTATATACCTAGATCACTAGGACTGATGTATCAAGGTCAATTTCCAAAACTTAATTTTTCTACAGAAATTGATGGTTACTATTATTTTTTAACTTATAATGATCCATTCCTTGATCACCAAGAGATAGGAGGATCTGTTAAACTCACTTATCATCTCTACAAAACTCTTTATATATCACTGGTAGGTAATTATGCTCGTAGGACTTATATTGAAGATTATCTCCGCCGTGGATCTTGCTCATTTCGAACCAAAGAATCCGCCAGCCAACCAAGTATATCAGTGAGCTCCGATGGATTTCTTAAATGTACCCGGGTAGATGAAATTTACCGAGGTCAGTTATCTATCAACTACACATTCGGTGATTATTATGGTTTTTTTATCCGTGCCGATTATATTAAAAACAATAGCTTGATCATTACCGAAATGAGTTTCTCAAATTATTACGCCGTTACCGGAGTATCTATGACATTTCCTGATGTACCAAAAACCAACAAATACCGGCATCTTCACACTCTTAAGCCAATTAAGGTCGGTGAGAAGAACTATTAACCAAGGTGTGTGAACACAACAATGGAATGGGAGACGTTATGACCAAAACCGTTAATATTAAACCAGGGTTCTTTGATGCTATGATTCACGAACGCACACCTGTGGTTGTTTCTAGCGAAGAAATTGACTTTTCCTTTAGTTCCTACTTGCTTTTTTATGATGAAAAACTGAAAACTATCGGTTTTAAAAACACCATACCACTTGATCACATTCATCAAATTGCTTGTAAAAAAAACTTCATTCTTTCCTACCCCCTCGTTAATCTTCATGGCTCCTATCTCCAAGGAGATGGCGTCAACTTTGTTTTACCTATTAAGAAAATCGAAAGAATTCTCTCTCGGAGAAAACACGCTCGAACCAATACCATTAGCTCGAACACTGTGCTACAGTTTAAAAATCCATATGATGGTGTGACAACCTTTAAAAAAAAGGTGATTTCTGTCTCAGAGGGTGGATTATCTATAGAAACCCCTTGTTCCAGCTCCCTGTTTCATCCCGGCCAGCAATTTCATAAATCTCAACTTTTCGTCGATGATAAAATGGTTTTAGAAACAAGTTTTGAGGTGATCTACAAACGAAAATACTTCGACCTTGAATCTCGAGGTAAATTTCAGGTGGGAGCAAAATTCCTTAACACAGGAAGTCGAAATCCCTAACACAGACCATCTCATATCATCACGGGCTATCTTGTAACTCCTGTCGTGCACCATGACAAAAAAACATTGGATTATGATTGGCTATGTTGGTAAGCCGTGGGGTTTACGTGGTGGGTTTTATGTGTCTTCTTGGTTACCTCTCGGTACGTATTCAATAACTAAAATCCGTGTCGGCCCAAGAATAAAGTCTTGGCTTGAATTTTCCCGTCTCTCTCCCACAGAATATCAACGGTATCTAAAAAAGACATCTATTGAATCGGTGTTAAGTATCAAAGGGATACCTGGATCGTCAGATGCCAGTCCTGAGACGGGTAGATTTCTCGTCACATGTGATAGGGTATTAGTTAAGGAGCAAGCGAAATCTATGGCCGGCATGACGATCCTGGCACATCGAAATTCTCTAGCTAGTACAACAACATCAACGGATAACTCTCATGATTTTTTTTGGAGTGACCTGTTAGATCATGCCGTGATTCTAGCTAACGGCTCACAAGTAGGTCACATTTTTGACTTAGTAAGTCATGGCGCCTCTGATATTCTGTTAGTACAAAATAGTGACGGTGAGGTATGGGATATTCCGTTTACCCATAAACACGTTAAGATTATGTTCACTGATCATGGGGACATTAGCCACCTCCTTTGTCTTATGGAGTTCGATGATCTTGAAGATTATGTCACATCTCGTCAGCGAAAAAAGTCAGCATCAACACCTCAATAAACACACAAGCAAGTAGGTATTTTGGTTGAACGAAACACAGAAAGACCACAGAAAATGTGGCACCATTGGGATTTTAGGTAGACCAAACGCAGGTAAAAGCACACTTTTAAATGCTTTCATCGGCCGTAAAATCGTCGGTATTTCAAGAAAACCAGAAACCACGAGTCATCGCATCCTTGGTGTGTTAACCGAAGGTAACACCCAGTTGCTACTCCTTGACACACCTGGCCTGCTGCCTGAACAACAAAAATCTCTTCGATCTCGAAGATCACAAGGACATGCTGGCACAGCCACCATGGACGCGGATATTATTCTTTACTTAATCGATGCCAGAAACCTTGACTTAACTAAAGATATCAAAACACTGCAAAAGGTGATTGATAAAAAAAAGCAGCAGGTCAAAGTCGTGATTGTTCTTTCCAAAGCCGACACCCTAAAAAATCACATCCTCATGACACGTGCTCAACAAACCCATGAATGGCTTCGTGACCACTGGCCAGATCATCACCACTTTTACCAACCTCCCCATCAAAAAAGCCTGCCGATTTTTTTATCTGCCAAACAAAAACAGAGTGTGCAACAACTTAAGGAGCTCCTAATAACCCTCGCTCCTACTCATCCCTTTTTATTTTCACCAGATACCATCACCGATAAAAGCGACACATTTATCGCCGCGGAACTCATAACGGAACAGATTTTCCGTCATACGGGCGCAGAAATTCCCTATCAAACACATATCGAAGTGAGCGAGAGAAATAGGAAACCTGGAATCATCACCCTCGACTGCACCATTGGCATTACTAAGAAATCTCACAAGGGTATTATTTTAGGTCAACATGGAGATATGATCAAATCGATTCGCGAAAAAAGCGAAGAAGGTTTGCAGAACTATTTCAAATGCCGGGTCAAACTCCACCTTTGGGTGAAGCTTATAAAACAGGGCTAACACATCACAGAAGGCGTTGCTTTACGAAACACACCCGGAATGGTCTGATTCATCTTCTGGTAGACCACAGTGAGGACAGATGTCAATGATGGGCCCTTGTTCAGGTGACTGAGAATTTAAATTTTTAGGTGTTGTTTTCTCTGAAAAATATAACCTGATCATTTGGAGGATGGTCCATTTTATCAACCACGATAATAGCCATACACCGCCAATAATAAACACATATCTTATGATCACAACCTTTAACCACCCCAAGTGGGCACCCCTTCTTGTTGTCACTAGTTGTTTGCGCTAGTCATTCAAGCTAGCAGCACGAATCCTATAAGTGGATCACTGATTAAGAATAGCATAGATAACTATGAGTGCCGGTAGTATGATGAGTTCTGAACACAAGCATCCTGAAACACCAGATCTATTATCAGACACAGATATTCCTTTACAAATTTATCTCTGTGGTGATATACGTATCTGAATTGAAAACTCAGGCAATACAGGCCTTTTCGGATTTCAATAACTTTACTCATTTCGCGATATTGATTAAGCCCTTGTTTTTGTTAATATTTTCTGATATGTGGATGGCTATTTAAGTGACGAGAGTTGTGGGATTAATACTGTTTTTTATGTGCCTAATAGCTTTGGGCGCTTGTGGCCCGACTCGCCATCACAAGGAATACTATTTTCAGATTATCATGCCTGATTATTTTTCCCATAACCATGGCACCACGATACCATCTCAAATGATGCTTACCTTCATCGATGGTACTTTTATTGATCTCAATCACGCTGTGGGTAAGCCACACTTTTTTATTGCCCATGATGAGCTGCAACAATATAACTCAACCATTAAAATTCTTGATTTTCATACCCTCGAAAAAACGAGGTTATCATCTAATATCACTGTGAGGCCTGGGAAAGTTGTGGGCACAGGAGGAAAGATTATTCATTATCATCCTAGGTTTCTTGGTTTTATGACGGATCATATTTATTCTATGGTGATCCAACTCGATGCTGAGTGGACATATCAACAAATCACCCAAGGAGGCTTCGAAAATCATGAGTTACTGAAAGCTTTGATTTATCACGAGGTTGGCCATGGGTTAGGATTATCCCATTCAAGTAACCCTAATAGTATTATGTATCATTACATATCCCAAAATAAGGACATAGCCAGTTATTATAAAAAAGTCAGACAAATACTACTCCATCAATAAAATTTCACTGGCCATAGTTGAAAGTCGATGTGTGATGTGATATACTTTGTAGACGTTCTAAGGTTTGATGTTACCTTCAATAACGCCGATAAAGGTCTACCATGCTCTTAATCACCCATGATAGCTCAGATTCTCCTGATCAGGAGCCGAGCGAACACAACGACAATCACCAAACAAACAGCCAACCAACTAAATCAGCTAAGAAAAGCAAAAAAAATCAATCAGTTACCCCACCAAAATGGTATCTCTGGAGCGTAGTAGCCCTTGGTATTATTGGTTCTCTGATCTCTTTTTACGCCACCTGGCATCACGTTCAATTTCATAAACATGGTAAAACCAATGCTGTTTGTAATGTGAATGACACGGTAAATTGCGATACGATTGCTGCCAGTGCTTATTCCGAACTATTTAACACACCACTAGGTGTTTGGGGACTTGGCTTTTTTTTAGCACTCATAGCCCTTGCCACCATACTCCTCCCTAAGTCTCCTCTCACACGTAAGGTGTCAACACACGTATCAGCTCTGATGTTACTCACTTTTGTCGGTATGATGACATCATTAGTCTTAGGATTTATCTCAACCGTTCAGATTAAGGCTTTTTGTTTAACTTGTGGCGCTGTTTATGTGACCACCTTTATCCTTGGTGGACTCACCATTTATCTTATGAAAAAACATGACTGGAAACTTAAGTTATTCCAGGGCGTAGATGGTCCCTGGTATGGTTTGGTCTCTGCCGCCATCGTTCTCGTCATCACCTTGGCTGGCTATTCTCAAATCTCCCAATCAAAACCTGATCCCAGCCAATTCCCTGACCATCCAAGCCAGAATGAAAAAAAACGACAGCAAAACGCTATGGATAGCATTCTAAGCTCTAAAGTCTTTGATATTCCCCTGAATTTATCGCCTTACTCGGGTTTAGGCGAAGACTATCGCAAAGGCTCTGATCAAGCCCCTATCGTGATTGTTGAGTTTGTGGATTTTGAGTGTCCAGCATGTGCTAGGTTGGCTCC
>JAPOQT010000064.1 GCA_026710525.1 Pseudomonadota bacterium | reverse complement strand
TTATTAGCTAGTATGATAACCCCGAGAAGTGACTAACCGTCTGCTGTATCTATATTTCGTCGTGTTAATTTTTTATCTGGAGTGCTCCGTGATTATATTCAATAAAATAAAAAATAATTTTACCCCCCCCCACTCTCTCTCGTTTTTTTGTCACATTATCATCATTGTGGGCCTTCTCCTTACCACTGCTTGTAAGGCACCGCCAAATGATGACTCGAACCTGGCCTCACTATCAACTCGCGGCGGCACAGAGTACAGAAAGTTTGAGGATCTTCCAGGTTATTTTGTCTCATTGAATAAAGGTGATAGCT
Organism: Pseudomonadota bacterium; assembly: GCA_026710525.1. Lineage (GTDB taxonomy): Bacteria > Bdellovibrionota_B > Oligoflexia > Oligoflexales > Bin106 > Bin106. The sequence goes on along the minus strand of JAPOQT010000064.1, from coordinate 10,583 downwards.
TTTGTTCAGGTGCACATATTGGTGATGGCTATATTTTAACAGCTGCTCATTGTTTGGAGATTGATTTGTGTCAAGATGATGATGACTTATATTCTCGTTTTAAGCACTTTGGGCTACACTATAACAGCCGCGTAGATGGCAAGCAAAAAGAGACGCGTTTAACCCGGTCTCAGATCGAAGCTGTCGTTATGCATAAGCACTATTTTATTGACCCAGATTCAATCTTAATACCTGCTGATTTTTTACCATCCGATTCCGATTCCGATTACGATTCTTTAGAATCTTGGATCTGGATCTGGGGAAGGCCCCATGATATCGCTCTCATCAAAGTTAACGTCAACCCTTCGGCACCATTCGCCGGCAAAACAACTCTCCCAAACGCCGATTTTCGGAGCAGTATGCAAAGGTTTGAGGATCTTACGGACCCTGAAAAGAAGAAGAAGGACACCCTATATCTGCATGGTATAGGTAGAGAATATTCTGAGGCATACAAAAAGGCGAATGATTGGCTTCTTAAGTATTTGCTGGAGAAAAAGGGCGTAGCGTTTGTCAGTAAATCTTATTTTGGTGGTGCTCTCCAAGTGATGCCAGGTTTTGGCCAGTGGAAATCCATAGACGACGCTCGCGAGTCTTATGAGGGAAAAATTTATTCGACGTTGCATTCGAAGTTAAACGAATTACGTAATGACCCAGACAGATTGAAAACTGTGGATAATTTAATCACCGAATCAAAGGGAAAACTTAACCAATGTTATCAAGATCTTTTCCAAAAAAACAAGCAAACCACTTCTGTGTCACACTTTACGTTCTCTGAAGATGGTTTAACTGCTCAAAATCTACTTTTTACTCAACCAAGGAATTTATTAAATGAATTTACCCAATTAACTGAGGTATCCGATGAGAAGCTGGAACAATATGCCTCCGAAATGGCCAAAAAATTATCCTATCATCAAAGAGTAGTCTTTGATAGCTCAGGTTATGGAGAATTCTATAAAAAATGGCTTCTCGTGTCCCAACCTACACTAGGTGAACCTTTACCTGACAGTATTTCAGGTTCATGTGGTGGTGATTCTGGAGGACCAGTAGTAAAACATATTGATGATAATAATAATATTCATGTAGCTACCCATGTTGCCGGGACTAGAGATACGAATAGTAATTGCGGTCCCACTGATTTTCAAGTCAAAACTTTTCCTCATTTAAATTGGATTAAAGCCGCCAAAGCTTCTATGACAGCTGGTAATCATTCGTATCGGCGAAAATATCAAACCCTTCACTTCGAAGACATAATGAGAGAATGCAACACTGAAAACATTGAAGGCTGTCTTGAAAGGATAAAAGCAGCATGCACCGATGGAAACAAACCAGCCTGTGGTGTGTTGAGGAAAATGCAGTCAAGGCAGAACACCAGCAAAGAACAACAAAAAACAGATCAAGATAACGAGCTCCCAAAGTAAAGGTGGTAAATTCAACCCTGCCGATTGAAGGAAGTAGAGCTCGGTACCAGTCTCATGGCAACTAATCTTTGATAGTTGATATCGCCTGTGCCAACGCGACATATTTAAGAGAGTTAGCGCGGCCAAAAGAAGAGATTAGACGAGATCATAGGTCAGTTTTTACTCTAACGCCTCATGCCATCCACAGCCTACAGATCTCAAGAATATCAAAAATGACATTTTTGTATTGCCATCCCATTGCAAGACTGATAATAAAGCCTCACAAAAGGTCAGTGCAAACCTGCTAAGATTCTGAGGACAGAAACTTACTCTCAAATATCCACAACTTTCTGTTGTTTCCTGGTGGCTAAGAGCATTGGTATATCTTCTTTAGTTTGGATGGGATGATCGCCAAGTATGTTTGCTTGTTATTTTTCTGAGAATATCATGGGTACCCTGCAATGATGGGTTATAACATATTGATAATATAAATTTTTCTTAAAAAATATTATTAGCTAGTATGATAACACCGAGAGCTAACTAACCGTCTGGTGTATCTATATTTCGTCGTGTTAATTTTTTATCTAAGGTGCTCCATGATTATATTAAATAAAATAAAAAATAATTTTCTAATCTTAAATATATCGTTTTTTTTTCACATTATCATCACTGTGAGCCTTTTCCTCGCAACCGCTTGTAAAGTAACGTCAAATGAGAACCCAGACCAAGCTTCAGTATCAACTCTCGGTGGCAAAGAGTACAAACAATTCGAGGATCTGCCTGGTTATTTTGTCGAATTATATTATGGCGATCGCGACCTTTGTGGAGGTGCACATATTGGCGATGGTTATATTTTAACAGCTGCTCATTGTTTGGAATTTATTTTATGTCATGATGACTTAAAGTCTGTTTTTAAGAAATTTGGGCTGCGCTATAACAGCCGCATAGATGGCAAGCAAAAAGAGACGCGTTTAACTGGGTCTCAGATCGAAGCTGTAGCCATGCATAAGCACTTTTTTACTAACCCAGATAAAGTACTACTGCCTTCTGATTTTCTATCCTCTTTTGACAAGTTCATCCAAGGGAATTTGCATGATATCACGCTTATCAAAGTTAAGCTTGATCCTTCAGCGCCATTCGCTGGCAAAGCCACTCTCCCACACTCCGATTTTCACCGTAGTATGATCTTACCCGATTTTGAAAAACAAATGAGTGATAAACTACATTTTCACGGTAGAGGAAGGGAGTATTCTGAGGAATACCAAGAGGCAAATTTTTGGCTTCAGAAGTCTTGGCTGAAATTTAGAGGCAAAGAATATGTCAGTAACTCTTATTTTGGTGGTACTGTGCAAGCTGTACAAGTGAATTCGGATTTCGAACATTGGGGAACGCTGATTAAGCGGCGTTTGGAATGGAAATCATATCTTGATAAGAAATTGTATCCGAAGTTAAAAAAATTACGTAATGATCCAGACAGATTGAAAACTGTGGATAATTTAATCACCGAATCAAGGGGGAAACTCCACAAATGTTATCAAAGTTTTTTCCCAGAAAATAAAAATAAACAAATTGCCTCTCTCTCAGACTTTATCTTCTCTGAAGATGACCTGTTTGCTCAAGAACCAATTTATAGTGAAGCAAGGACTTTATTAAATAAATTTCTCTCAAAACCCCGGGTAACCAATGCAGAGATCACACAATATACTGGGAAGATTGCTGATATATTAGCCACTCGGCTAGTAGGCAGGTATGATAACTCTGAAACGGGAAAATTACATAAGAAATGGTTACTACTTACCCAAGCACATTATGATAAAGATTTACCTGATAGGGTGTTAGGCTCATGTAGTGGTGATTCTGGAGGAACAGTAGTAAAACATATTGATGATAATAATAATGTTCATGTAGCTGTACATGTAGAGGGAATAAGATTCTCACACAAGAGTTCTAATTGCTCTGACATGATGATAGGGGTCAGAACTTTTCCTCATTTAAATTGGATAAAAGCTGCTAAAGCCTCTATAGCAGCTGGTAATCATTCGTATTCCAAAAAACTTCACAGCGGTATCATGGAAAACATATTCAAAAATCCAAGATGGAATAAATAGCAAAAAACAGATTAGAAGCAAGATAGCCTAATAAAAAGATACAGCTGACAACAAGCGAGTACTAACCAAAGCAAGATACAAATGACTTCCCAGAAATAGCCAGGATAGTACTGCTCTAAGTACCCGGCTAAATACCAGGCCATAATCCCTTCAACAATGATTGAGAATTTTAGGGATGCGAGTAATACCATGAGCTTTAGAGGTGACTTCATCAACTAGCCTTAGGATCAAAAGCTTGTCTTACACCATCACCAACAAAATTTAGCAACAGTAGAGTTAACGTCACTGTTAGCAGTGGGTAAAAACACAACCACCAAGCATAAAGCATATTTTCTTTACCTTGCCGGAGCAATTCGCCTAGAGAGGCTGTTGGTGCTTGAACACCCAGGCCGAGGTAATCAAGAAACGCTAAAAATAATATGGATTGGTTCATAATAAAAGGGGCTAGAGTGATCAGGGGGGTGAGGGCATTAGGAATTACGTGACAGGTAAAAATACGCCATTCCGATGCTCCTAAACTCCTAGCCACCTGAACAAATGTCGCCCCCTTAACCTTTAAACACTCACCACGAATATAATACTGGGGCGCAATCCAAAGAAAAGCAGCTAAACAAACAAGTAACACTTCAATACTAGGTTCAAACAAATGACTAATAAGCAGCATCACAAATAAAGCCGGTAGTGATTGCCAAGTTTCAACAAACCTTTGGGCAATGAGATCAATCTTACCACCAAAATATCCTTGGGCTCCTCCCCAAAAAATCCCAATAAAACTCGCGACGAAAAGACAAAACAAAGCTAAAATCATCGATAATCTAAAACCATAGATTAACCGGACAAATACATCTCGCCCCCGATCATCTGTACCTAACCAATTATCAAAACTGGGGGGTGCTGGATATCTATCAGGTTTCATATTAGTTTCATTACTCCCCCACCAAATCACGGGGACAATCATAAAACCATGGGATTCAATCTCTGACTGTAACGCTTTGTAATCAGGACTACCTAAAGCATAACCACCAAAATCTGTCGCTTTATAAGTCTTCAGCAAAGGAAAGAAAAACTCTCCTTTATATTTAACTAACAAAGGATCAGAATGACAAAAAAGCTCGATGGGTAAACTGATTAAAAACAAAGTAGCAAGCAATATTAAAGAGTATCTTGCTCTCTTAATACGCCAGAAGTGACGCCACCTTTTTTGTGATACCGGAGAAAGATAACGAAAGATTATGGCACCTCATTGTGATGATAGGGTTCTCATGATAACTCTTGCAAAGAGCTTTTATAGGACACACGAGGATCTAATAAGACATACAATAAATCAGAAATTAATACGCCAATAACCTGAGCAAAAGCGGCCAGTAAAATAATTCCCATCACCACTGGATAATCTCGAGAAAGTATCGAATCATAGCTGAGTAAACCAACACCATCAAGATTAAAGATTTGCTCAATGAGAACTGAGCCCATTAAAAACACAGCCGTAAACTCGCTAATTTGGGTGGCCATAGGAGTGAGAGAATTTCTTAAAATATGGCGGTAAGCTATCATTACCTCGCTGAGTCCTTTTGCTCTTGCAGTAAGAACGTAAGCCTTCGTTTTCTGCTCTAAAAACGCATCTTTCATCAACAGAGTAGATAGGGCAAACTGTCCGGCGACGTAGGCTGTGAGAGGAAGAAAAATATGATGAAAATAGTCTTTAATTTTGGCGACCAGGGATAGCTCATGAAAATCATCACTAACCAAACCACCAGCCGGGAAAATATTAAAATAAGAACCACCAGCAAAAATCACCAGTAAGGCAATAGCGAGAATAAAGGAGGGGATTGAGTGGGCAACAAAGAGGAGAAAAGAGCTCATACTATCAAACCATTTACCGTGAGTGTAGGCTTTATAGATACCGAGTGGAATGGAAAGGAGATAAACCAGAAAAAAAGAAAATAGACCAAAGGTGAGTGATACGGGAAATTTACTCACAATGACTTTGAGAACTGGCTCTTCGTATTCAAATGACTCACCAAGATCTCCTCGCAACACTGATCCTACCCAATGAAAGTATCTCGCTACCGGTGGTTTATCATACCCATAATGGGCGATGAGTGCCTGATGAAAGTCTTCTGAAATTCCCCCAGAATCAGTGCCAGATGAGCCCATTGAGCCAAATTTGACTCTTTGGACAATGCGATCAATAGGACCGCCTGGCATAATTTGAGTTAAGGCAAACATAACACAAGAAATGCCAAACACCGTGGGGATCATCAATCCTAATCGCCTGATGAAGTAACTCACCGACACATTTTTACTCCGTTTGCTGATTTTGCTATCATCCTAGTAAACTCATATCCTCAGTCACGGTAAAAGTTAGCCAGAATGAAACAAACATGATAATAAAATACTGAGACAAACGTCCACTTCACGTTCGGCAAAACACCGATGGGCCATTCATGACTAACGAATGTTACTTGCTTCCAAGTCATATGATAGCTGTATCCCATATCCCGAATTCAATTCGGGTGAAATCTCATAATAACGATGATCATTCCTACTAGTCAAGTCTTGTTTGGCAGCAACTCATTACCACCCACCCCTAACATAAAAATAGTAACTCTGAGCTAATTGTTTTCTCAAGGACTTGTGCTATAGGTCAAACCCATCTATGTTACAGCATCAGATCATAAATCTCTTTCAGTAGTGAAAAGTCTGTGCTATAAAATAAAATGTCGCCTTGAGTCAGGTAGTTAAATTAAATCATGATGGGAGAATGGGTAATGAAGTACAGTGCGAATAAAGAGACAAAAAGTTGGGTATTCTCACAACCAAGATTGGGGGGAGTCTTAATAGCTAGCATTATGGCCACCTTGTTGCTAGCGTCGCCATTAGCAGCCAAGCAAAACACCAACAAAGCAGATGGCACCTTAACCTCTCGTCTCTATAAATGGCCCAGTAGTTACAATGCTCTCACCTCTTCTGATGGCTACATTCGTTGGGTGGCTGGTTTTGTTCATGCCTCTCTTCTTAATGAGAGTCAAGAAACAAATGAAGTCATTCCTTATCTTGCCCATAAATGGGAATCATCTGAAGACTTAACAACATTTACTTTTGAGCTGAATAAAAAAGCAACCTTTGGTTCCGGTAATCCAGTAACAGCTGAGGATGTTAAATTTACCTTTGATTTGATTTACGATAGAGCGAGATGTTTGTTGTGTGAAAGTACAAGAAATTCTCTTGGTCCCATGAAAAAAGTCGAGGCTGTTAACCAGCATAAAGTTATTATCCAATTGGCTAATACCCATTTCTACAACCTGAGAAAGCTAGGCAGTATTCCGATTATTGAAAAAAAGATGTTTGCCTCTGGAGACTTTAATAAAGACTTCAATAAAACAATCAAAGGTGCTGGCCCTTATCTGTTTGATGAAAAGGGTACTGTTTATAAAAGTAAGTTTGTGCTTACTCGTCGTGATGATTTTTGGCTCGATTCTGCCCCTTATTACAAGGACCGTTATCATTTTAAAAAACTTGTGTTTAAACTGTTACCTGATGCCACCGCTGCTTTTGAAGCATTTAAAAGAGGGGACCTTGATTATTTTTATTTTGATAATGATGCGATTAAGTTCTGGGATAGCAAACAGAGTAAGATCTTTAAAAATCCTAACGTTGTGAAATTTGAATTCATGCGAACTCGGCCATATCTCTATGATCATATTTTGTTTAATATGCGAGAAGGAGTGGGCAAAGATAAAGAGTTTCGTCAGGCAATTAGCCATCTGGTAAATCGAGATGTTATTTTGAAAAAGATCTATAACTCTCATTATAAGGGAATTGCTGGACCATTTCCTCCAGGCTCTCCCTATTCAGCTCAACTGACGACCCTTGAGTATAACCCTAAAAAAGCAGTCGAACTCCTGAAACAAGCTGGTTACACCCAGGTGGGTAGTGATGGCATACTTTATAAAACAGTTCAGGATAAAGATGGCAAAGAGAAGGTACAGAGAGCCAGTCTACAAATACTACACTGGAAAACTGCCTACGAACCTTGGCTAACCATTCTTATTGAGGATGCTAAGAAAGTAGGGGTTGAAATTAAACAGCGAATTCTTGAGCTATCTTCGGTGGTTAAGAATATGGATGAACATAAGTTCTCGGCTGTTTCTTTCGCTTGGGTTACAGACATCATACCATTGCCTCGTCAACTGTGGCATAGTGAAGGGGCGAATAAGCAAGGCTCGAGTAACTATGGTGGACTCGCTGACCCATCTTTAGATAAATTGATTGAACAAGCTACCGCTACTAAGGATGAGAAAAAGCGTATTTCTCTTTTCCATGAGATAGAAAAAAAGATAGTCTCTCACTTTCCTTATGTCTTTTTATGGAGTCAAAAGTCTCACCTAGTTGTTTATTGGAAAAACAAACTTGACCCCACAAAAACACCCACTTATCAGTTTTCCGGTGATTATATGACTCATCCTTTCTATCTTCACTGGCGTTCAGTCTCAAAAAAAGTTGAACAGAAAAAGAAGGACACCCCATAAACGTAATCTTAGCTCATAAGAGAAAAGCTCATGTTTTTCTCTTATTTTCAGACAAAGGATCTTTCATCATGATTCCTGGCGAGATATAGAGTGGGTGCGCAAATAGGAGACTCGGTTTTAAAACAAGATTCACCAAATGTTTGAAGAAGAAGTCAATCAGCTCTGTGGTAAGTCTTACCGTAGAAGAAAAAAGTCTCAACCATATCGAGCTCACCGTAATCTGGGAACTATCATTACTTGGGGAGAAAATGTTAGGGTAAAAAGCCTGCTGTGAAGCTGGACGGCAGACAGATTTACCTTAACTCCTCTTAAGGATGAAAAAATACTGAAATGATTGACCAGGGATGCTGTCACCAAGTGGAATCGTTATCTTGTTTTTCAGGTGACGCATTTACTATTTGCTGGGTTCGAGTTAAGAAATTTCATCTGTATTCAACAGATGAAAGGAGGATCGTCTGCTTTTGATTCGCCTTGTGGCTTCCGTGCCTGACTAACCACCTGACACAATACCCATCACAAGGTTACGATAAGGGCCTGCAGAATCTCCTAAGTTATACTGCTGCCGTTGTTTGGTGAGTATAACAAGTCCTATATTACCCCCGAAAAAACCAGCCAAAGAAAAGCCCATGTTATTTCCTCGTGTGTCAAAAATCCAAAGTCCACCCTCAAGGCGATCATTACTCCATTCATCTCCTTGAGGAAGTTTGACTTCAGCATATACCGGTCGGTTACTGTCTGTTTGCACGTTACGCTCCCACTCACCACTAACCATGAGTAAATAAATTCGAGGAAATTAAGTTTTCTATCGTTGACCGGAAGGCTAAATCCAACAAAGAAAGAAAGGAAAACTCGTCCTTCCCGCTAGAAAACGAGGTGTCTAAGGAGCAAGTGTGTATCCTTGTCTCTTTATGATCAAAAATGAATTCACGAATGCAAGCTAGCTTTAGGCATCTCCGGGTGAGACAATAGATATAGATAGGGGAACATCTTAAGGAGGCTATTACACAAGAGTCTACGCTGATAACTAATCGTCATCCATCGTACAACCCTGCATGTCAATTGCCCCATAATAACACTTATAAAACTGGCTTTAGGTATCAAGGGTGTTTAACATCCAAACTATCAATTCTACCCACGGTCATTTCAAAGATTTGCTGATCCACGACAAAGATGAGACGATCAAATACCTCGATAACTATATCGCTCTTTTTGAATGTAGTCTAAAAGATCTGTCACAGAATTTGCCAAGACATTGAGAGCACGTAACATCACCACATATTTAAGCATGTGATCTCCAATAAGGCACTTAAATAAGTGATAAATAGATATATTTAACGCCCGATTTGCTTATTTTTCAAGTCTATGATCAATACTAAATTTTTATTGTCATTGTTACCATGATTAGGGAAAGGTATTATTAGATACTAAACCCTCATGCAATAGCTTTTTAATTTCTCACTGGCAAAAAACTTTAAGTTTTTTTTTAGAAAATTCATTTAAACCAAAATCCTCCCATTAAATGGCACTACTTGATTATAGCCAAAGATAAAAGAAAGAGGTGACTTTTATCCTGTCTTCTTCTCACCCCCTCTTCCGTATCTTGATATCAGTGGACCCATCAGCCCTCAAAGTAGCAACCATAGGGCCTTAACTCGTTGTTATATAAGCGCTTTTCATACCTTCCTGCCGGCATTATTCTTCCTGAAGAGAGTCACACCTGTCTAGGTCACATTCATCATTAGGAGTGACGAAATAATCTTTGAAGTGCACTTCTAGCTCTCCTACTAACTCCTCACTAGTGCTGTCTAAGTTTTTATTAATTCCATCCACTAACTGATTAAATTCTTCTTTAGTCATATCTTCAGTCACTAAATCTTCCGAACTGGTTGCAGCACTCGGTACAACCTTGCTAGACTTTGTAGCCTTACCTCTTGACAAAGCTATCACAGCAACTACTACTACCGCGACAGCAAATACTATTGCAGCATTGCCCTCACCTTTTTTAACCTTATCCTTGTGCTTATTAGCTAAAGCTAAGGCCATAAAATCTACCTCCGCATACAGAGACTTCTTTAATGGGTTAAACGCAACTCTAAACGCACCTACCTTACTCAAAACATCCAAGTCCAAAGAACCATTAGAACCCGACAGAAGAACTTCATATAGCTCTCCTACCTCTTCCTTAGAAACAACCTTAAACTCTTCCGCATAAGCCTCGTAAAGCACGTCTTCAATGCCCTCTATATCCGATAGAGAAACATTAAGACTTTCAATGTCATACTCCTCCAACAAATTATCTAAAGAAGCAGAGTAAGCAGCAGATGAATTAAAAAGAAAATACAAAAGGAAGGCAAAGATCGAAGTTAATACTCTATGGACAGACTGAGGCGTTATCAAAGAGCGACTAAACGCAGAGATAGCATGGGGGGGGGGGGGGAACCACAAAAACCCCTAAAAAAAAAAAAATTATTAAAAAAAACTACTAAAACCAACTCTTTTTAAAAAAG
>JAPOQT010000063.1 GCA_026710525.1 Pseudomonadota bacterium | reverse complement strand
CAGTGACCGCATAAAATTTTTATCTAAGTAGGTCTGTATCAAAGCACTAAGTTCTTCGAGTTGCAGGTGACTTGAATACCCTAACTCTTTTTGCTGAATATGGGGGAGCGCATCAAGTACGGTTTGATTTTCATGGCTAAGAGTTATATTTGTCATAATGATAGTGACCTCATAAGGTTAAATGTGCTCTTTAGTCGATGACATCTTGCTTGCTTTATCATGCCTGTTGTGACCCGAGCTCAGTGGGTACTTGTCCGAATAGTGAATGGCTTATTTCTGTATTAACAAGGAGTTACCATTTTTTAATCACCTTAAGGAAAAAGTTTAAAAAAAAGGTTGCGGCCCTCCCTTTGGCTATGCTAGGATGAGCTCACTTGAACGCATAGCTACGGTTTAATTGCCGGCAGGTACGACGGGAAGTGATTTTGGTTAACTGTTAATTAACCATCTTGGCAATAGATATGGGAATTTATTTCCATGATGGCAAGAAAAGATCAATTACAGAGAAAATGAAGTTGACCTTTAGGCTATGACGTGAGAAATAAAGACACACGGGGAGGGAGCTCTCCGGGTTCATCGTTTAGAGCGACTTGTGTGTTACTCAAAGCGAAAGGTCAGGAAGAGCTCCGAGATTCTACCGCCCTTTCTCAGACGCAGAGAAAAACGGGGGCTGAACCTCTCAAGTATGTAAGACCCCTTAAGTCATTTGGATTGGATCAGCAAGAGAGATCAGGGTTGATGAACAAGCTTTCAGTAATTTCTTCCGACTATCGAAACGCAGTGCACACTATCAAAGCGTTTCATTACTTCCAAGCATTGCTCACCAAATTCTCCTGTCATCATCTTTCTTCACACGTGGCTTTTTGTCACCCCTGCTCTTTGCTCGGTCCTGTTAGAGTGTTATTTTAACACTAAGTAACTCACTTAAGCCACTTGGATCGTTTCCCTATTGCCTACCCAACGGCCATCTCGCCACTTGGGAATATTTGAGTACCTCCTTTCCTAGCTTTTTACTCGCTAGCACCCACAGGTTATTTGATTATTAGCAAATCTTTCATAAATGAGAAAGACCAAAACAAAATTTATCATTTTACTGGATATTAGTCAAGTATTTTTTTGATTTCTATCGTATAGTTGGTGATTTTGGAGGAGAGAGGGGGATTCGAACCCCCGATACGGTTTCCCGTATACTCGCGTTCCAGGCGAGCACCTTAAGCCACTCGGCCATCTCTCCTGTGATATCAGCTATCAAGTTATCACAGAAATACGTGTTGAGAGAGAATAGCATAACACAAGTGAGTTGAGTTTTTGATGTTATTTTGAGGTTGGTAGTCCACCACAATAAAGATTCTGCATCAGAGTGACAAAGAAGTGCAGATCGCCACCAGCGTGTTTTTGTTGAGTTATGACCACTTTTTTGAGGTAGTCAATGCCGGCTTGTTTTATTAAAGAGAGTCCTTTGTGATTGACTTTTTCTGTCACGAAGTCCAGGGTGGCAAGGTCTGTATCTAAATAATTTGTGTTAAATAGATTGGTGAGAAGCTCAATATTTTGTAAGACAGATGTGGCAGTCGGTTTTTTAAATTTATCGCATTTCAATCGACTCTTGTCTGGTAACATCACAAGATAACCTGCAGCCTCAAGATCCCTGAGTCTTGTTAAACCATAGTGCCCATAACGCATTTTCACCTTCATGCGCACATCTTCCTTACTCATACCCTGCTCACCAATACATAAATGTAAAATGTAATTCGCCGCTGGATCAAAAGAGTGGTTTTTATGTTGGTCATGGGATGGCTGTTGGTTAGGAGTAAAAGTATTCTGCAGCACATGGTAAAGTTGGGGATAAAATACTTTCACAAAAGCGAGATACTCTTTTCGTTCCATGATGACACCCAGAATCGGTATCACCTTGGCAATGTCAGCAGTTCCTCGACCTTGAGCAATGCGACGAACAGTTGAGTAAGGCACCCCAGACTTTCGGGCTAAATAAGCGACTGAGCGCACGGAGCTCTGACTTAAATAATCAGACACGGCAATGCGAAGCGCTTGTGTGGCATCTCTCTCACGTTGCCACTCTTTAGAAGTCAGTGATGATTGAGAGTGGTTTGTTTTCATGGTTATCACAAAAATTGTTTGATGGGCATTTAGTCCTTGATAATGGGCTGTGGTACAGCCCTAAGACAGTTATACACTATTTTTAATAAAAAATAAACTATTATTTGTCAAGATTAAAATTTTTTGTTGCTGTCTTCCTTAGCTCTTAGTCTCTTGTGAGCTCATTTACTCCAGCTAATGACAAGCCATGTTAGATCCTTGATAGCAGAAATAAATACAGTTTGTTCCGTGGATTCACTTGGGATGAATTTTTTGATGGAAAAATACTTTTCGGAACAGTGGAGTTGATGGTAAGATAATCTTGAGACTATGGTGATAGTCAGATCCCAGGTGATTGCGACCTACTTAAACCCCGTCAGGTCCGAAAGGAAGCAGCGGTAGAGCAGGTGGCTAGGTGCTTGGCCCATCTGACTATCACCATGGTTTTGTGCCGAATATTTACGAGACTATTTCTGGAGGTGGCGCTTGGTTTTATCGGTTAAATCAATGGCCATGTTTAAATGTCTATCGCCGTCCAGAGCTCACCATTCTTCCATTTTTATCATGGCTACCCATGTCTCTTGCCAGAAAGTATCGACCTAAAAAATTCAGCGAGTTGGTAGGACAACAGCCAGTGGCGCAAGCACTACTTCACTCCTTAAGTCGATCTGACATGCCCCAAGCGATCTTGTTTTCTGGTATCCGGGGGACGGGTAAAACGACTCTAGCTCGACTTTATGGTGCCGCCCTAAATTGTACACACCCTGATGGCTTTGAAGCATGTGGTCGCCATAATGATCACTGTGCTAGCTGCCAAAAAGTGGCTCTTAACCGACATGAGGATATAAGAGAAATAGATGGTGCATCACACAATAGCGTTGATGATATTCGCAAACTGCAAGAGACTTTGCTGTATCATCCACAGGTCTCAAAACAAAAGATCTATATTATTGACGAAGTCCATATGCTTTCAGTCAGTGCCTTTAATTCACTCCTAAAAACCTTGGAAGAGCCACCACCCCATGTGGTTTTTCTATTTGCCACAACAGAAATCAATAAAATTCCTGCCACGGTGATTAGTCGCTGTCAGACCTTCCATTTACAAAGAATTCCTCGCCATCTCATCGCGAGTCGCCTTGAAGAGGTGTTGAACAGTGAGAAGGTGTCTTATGAGTCGGCAGCCATCACGATGATTGCCGAGCAAAGTGAAGGGTCACTGCGGGATGGGTTGAGTTTACTTGACCAGATGATTGCTCTGGGTGGGGGCGAGGTGACTCAAAAAACCTGCTTAATGATGCTGTCTTACGCGTCTATTTCAGATTTTTTTGGATTATGGCTGGCAATCATCAAAGGAAATATTCCAGACGCCCTTAGTCAAAGTCATGCCCTTTTTGCCCGAGGTATTGACGCGAAAACTATTACTGAAAAAATCCTACAGATTGCCCATCAAACATCAGTTTTGTTATCACTACCATCACAAACGGACCGTCTGAGTGAATTTGGTATTACCCAAGAGAATTATCAAAGCTTAATGAGCATGGTGCCTGAAGAGCAAGATAGTAGCCACGACGCTTTTTCAGCTGTTGTCAGGAGTTTTATTACGGCACTAAGCCTACTTCCGCCTCAATTTACCGGAGCATCATTGGATCAATATATTTTAGAAAACTTGATGCTTGAGTGGTTATCTTGTCACAGTCAGCCGACGAAACCAAAACAACCTAGTCTAAAAAAGATGCAAAAGCAACAGCAACCTTCTGCCATGCCTCGGGTAAGATCACCACGATTATCACAGCCATCTTTGCCTGCCACTTGGCCTGAACTTATTTCGGCTTGGCAAAGCCTTCAACCCATTCAAGCAAGAGAACTGTCTTATGCGAAGCTGATTTCTTATTCACCGGAAGAGATTGTTCTCGCGGTAGATTTAGGCT
>JAPOQT010000062.1 GCA_026710525.1 Pseudomonadota bacterium | reverse complement strand
AGGATCTCATCCTGACTCGGTAAGTGACCTTTCTTAAAGTCAATAATAAGATTCCAGTCTTTCAGTTGCATAAAGAGATCGATACGACCAATTAAAGTGGTTGGTTCTGCTGTGTCTTGAAAAAGAACGCCATTGAGATGAGGTAACTTATTATCATCCCCGTGAATACTCACCTCACAAAGAGTCTGTTCAGGCCAACCATGGAGAGTAAAAAAATCAGCAAACCATTGGGCGATAAAAGGTATGATCTTTGTCTTTAGCTCATACATATCAGGTGGTGAAAACAAAGAGAGTGGATGAATAAGGGTGTCAGCCACAGCCACCAGTCTTTGTTCTAGACCTTGGCTCGATAGATCATCATCCGGTGACAAGGGATCTAATGATGATAATGGTCGATCACTTTGCTGAAAAGGAAAACCCGGGCCATTACTCGAAAAATACTTGTGGGTGCCTGTAAAAAAATTTTCCATAAGTTTGTGTAACCACTGGGCTTTTTCGCTTGCAACATGGGTATGTGGTAAAACTGGTGACACCACTCTTTTGTGCTGTAAGTAAAAGCGAAATGGACAAATAAGCAGGGTGTCGAGGGATGATGGCGATAATCTCTCCCAGACTTTTGGCTCCACAAATGGCACACGGCCTGTTAACTCAAGTGTGTTTTGACTAAAACATATTTTTTGTTCTTTATCATGGCTTTCCTTTACTTTTGGTGCTGATACTGGATACAAAAACTCTGACAGCTTATCGTGATCTTTTGCTGAAAATATTTGAATATTGTCAGCAAATTCGCCGCCAGAGAAAATATTAGGAACCACACCTTCTTCCACAGGGATATGGCCATAACATTGATAAGGCACACGGTGCCATAACTGTCTCAGACACATTTCTTCAAATCTACGCCTGTCACGGCTTATCATGTGGTTCTCAGTATGAGGATGGCCGGTTATTCCCATAATCCAGGGAGCCAAAGAGTGATAGCTTGCTTGACTTATGGGGTCCTTAACACCACAAACCATCACCGCTTTAAAAGAATGCATCAATGCTTTTTTTAATGTGGTGACCTGGATTCCGGCGAGGAGGTTGTTTGTTGACTGTAACGTTCTTTCTTCAAGTTCCTGAATAACAAAGGCTATGGCATCAGTGAATAAAGGGAACTGCTGATGGAAGTCGTTGTCAGAAAGTTGTGCCAGATATACCAAGATTTCTTCGATGCAGATATTAATCGGCCTGACAAAACTTAACAGTTCCTCTCGTTCGTGGGAGGTGGCCATGTCACTAGGTAATACGAGGGTGTCTTTGAGTAGCTGAAAAATAGCCTGAAACCCTTCTTTTCTATGGGATAAACTACCCTCTGAAAAAGACTGTTCTCGTGACAGAATAGGGGCGATAAGCTGGTAGCTTTCAGTAAAAAAAAGGGCGCCAATTCTTTTCAGATCCTGATGGCTTACCTGCTGCCTGGAGAGAAATTTTTTAAGACAGTATTGGTCCTTGGCTTTCTCTGATTTTTCTTGCAAAAACTCAAGGGTAGTCGTCGCTAATGAGACTTCAGAAATAAAATAAGACAGGCAACTTTTAAGATGAAAAAGTTCGGTCGTTGCCGAGGAAAATGAGCTGTGACTTGAATGACTGAATTTTTGAGTCACAGTGATGAAATGAGCTAAAAACCAGGGGTAGATTTTGGGTTGTAATATGAGATAACCAAAATCCCATAAGCTGCGAGACGAGGTTAAGTACCTCTGTAGGGCTTGCATCAGCTCACCCGATGGTGAGCTGAGAAGGTTGGTAGTTAACCCTAAGGATAGCACCTCAAAATGATCGCCCTCTGAATGCCGATCCAGTGCTGCCGTTGGCATGCTCTTCATTAAATCAAGTTTTTTGTATCCATGTAGCAGAGCACGATACTCGCCATCACTAGGAACAATGAATCCTATTTCATGGGGCAAGATTCCTTGGTTATTCAATTCGGCAGCAATAGTAAAAAAAGTGTTTAACTCATCTTGTGGTGAGCTAAAAGCACATATGGCTCGCTTAATATCACCCTTGGCTTTTGTTAAGCCTATCTTGGGCCTAGCTTCCTGCTGAGATGACGGTAATATAATATCGCCAAAACCAGGCACCGGTAATAAACGAGGCTGGTTGAATAAGGCTGTTTGCCCCCTATTGTTTTCAGGTAAAAGGGTGTGATCTTGCTGGTAAAAACAAACATTTTCTTGATCCATTAAGATACGGATCATTTGTTGTTCGAAATAAGTCGAGCGCACAAAACCAACCACAATCATTTCGTGGAAAGGGGCAAGGGCTTGACGCCAGAATGTTTGTTTATCAGGATCACTATCATAATCCACCATTAAGCTTTGGATCATCTTCACGGTCACCATCTCTTCAGTTTGATAGCCTGCTTGAGTCACTCGATACTCCATATCACTCACGACTTTCTGCAGTAGCTCTAATATTGGTGGCGATATTGTTTTTTGGGGTAACTCAGGGAAAAAGCTCGATAGAGTTGCCAGGGTGAGATAATCAGTGATCGAACCACCTTGGTGAAACAAGGGTTGGCTATGGCTGATAAACCTCAGAAGTTCACGGATGTGATCAAGATCACTGTTACCAAGGAGAGCACTGTCATACTTTGCGAGAGACTGTTTTAAAAAAAGTTTTGTGAGTGAATGGGAGGCGAGGAGTGCAGGGCGTTCTTGATAATGATTTTGTTGCCAAATAGTGAGAAATAAAGACTGTAGATCTACGCTT
>JAPOQT010000061.1 GCA_026710525.1 Pseudomonadota bacterium | reverse complement strand
TACGGTTGTTTCAGTGGTTATCTGTGTGATGATACCGGTGATGGCTCTGTTTGGTTTTACTAATAAGGCGGATGCTGCTCTTCTGGAGCAAGAGGCTAGTACAGATGCCTTGATACAACAGGATTGGGTGATGATTGCCCAATCATCGAATAAGGTCAGTAGTCGACGCTCAACAAGATCAAAACGAGCAGCGAAGTATGGTAACAAAAAAACACAGAACAGAAGAGAAATTATTACCAAAGAAAAGAGCTTTAAGATGTCTAAGGGGCGAAAAAATACGGTAATTGACTTTGAAGAAACGGATATTACCGGGCAAAGACGAGATCCAGGAGTAAGTTTCGTTCGATCTGCCCTGACCGAAGAGGGTGGTGAGTTTGTTCAGATTAGAAAAAAATGGCATGATGCCATGGTGAAGTCAACCCAACTTGTTGACTAAAGCAGGAAGAATATCGGTTGTTTTAGGGAATATCTAGTAGTTTTTACGGTTTAATTTGACTGTTTTTCGTAGTATGACTTCAGAAACCTAAGATAATGTGTATAGGTCTGAAAGTCTTCAGATGGCGGAAGTTGTCCTGAGTGGAAAAAATAAAATAATTTATACTGAATTAAATCCGTCAACCTGTAGAATTTAGCATAACTTACTTGATATAGTTGCATCAACTCTTTATATGAAGTCTTTTTAATATCAAGAAAATGACTGATAAACGCATGCTTTTCGAAGGGAGTGATGAGGACCTTTTCCTCAAATATTTGGTAATTTTCTGGGTTGAGATAAGGTAGGTCAACAGAAGAAAATTTCCTAACTTTCTTTGATTGTTTAATAAGGTTAACCATTTGCGCTAGTGAATAAGAGCGATATAGGCCCATGATTTCTTGCGGCACTGTTGGCCAGTTAATATCACGAGGTTGATGATTGCTATCCGCATCGTAGGCTGTGTCATTATTATGAAATGATTTCCAGACCACGTTTTCATAAAATAACCTGAAAAATTCAAATTCAGCATTAAGGGTTTTGTAATTCTTAGCTGGTGGCAGATCTCCTGAGTAGAAGAAATAAAAGAATTTAAATATTACCGTACTATAGAGTCGAAAAAACATGCTAATATTATTTATCTGATATTTTTTGATAAAATCGTTTTGATTCAGGTTATCAACGCCCAGCAAATAACTGATAAACACATGTTTTTCGAAGGGAGTTTTTAGGACCTCATCTTCAAATATTTGGTATTTCTCTGCATTGAGATGCGGTAGTCCTACCCTAATATACTCTTTTAATTTCTTTGCTGATTTAATCTGTTCTAGCATATCAGACTCAAAAACTAACGACTGCTTTCGTCTCACGAATAAAAAAACCAGGATCATTTTTATTACTCAAAGACTGATAGTCTCTTCTATAACCAACATCAGATGCCGCTGTGACGAGCGTCACATTAAGATCAATGTTTTCCTCTTTGATTTGCTTAGCAAAAACATCGAAAGCCTCATTGAGTCTATGAGCTGATGTTAGGGGGGAAAAATATCCTTTAGAATGCATACTAGTAAAAGACCTACTAGAATTAGT
>JAPOQT010000060.1 GCA_026710525.1 Pseudomonadota bacterium | reverse complement strand
GTGGAGATGGTGATAAAAAAGGGCAGTCTCATGGATGTTTACTTGGCTCTTACTGGAAAGGTGTTAGATGATGCTCAGATCTCTCTTTGAGTTAACTCTTTGTCGATTGCGGGAGTTTAGAAGAGAGCCTAGTGCTCTGTTATTTGTGATTCTTGTGCCTATTTTTTTGCTGTCGAGCATTTATCTTTTAACCCATACTTCTGTTGAGGATGAGGGGCAACAGATTGTTGCTATAACTCCGGCTAGTGCAGAACGTCTTCATAATTTCGTCGTCAATGACACCCAAGACACGGTGAATGTGTCTGATTACCGGTCATGGTTTGATCAGTTTGAACAGTTTCAGGTGATGATTGCTCCGGACATAGAGATTCAAGAGCTCCTTGCCCAAAAAAAAATTCATACTATTCTTCGGGTTAATCCACCTGAGCAGAAAACAGTAAAAGATACGCCCCTGTTTCAATATGTGCTTGCGAGTGATAATGTTGATCAGTCGAAATTTAAGACCTTATCAAAAATTTCTGGTGTTACGCAAAAAAGCCTGAGTCAGAATAGTGATGCCATTGATAGTGACCGAGCGAAAGAAGTGGCGTTAATGTTTCATGCAGAGCTACTAGCTCAAATGAGTGGTTTGGCTGATGGGCAAGAGTTTGTGTACGAGATAGTGACCTCAAAAAGCTTACAGTCAACAACTGGCTATATGGATTTTTGGGTGCCAGGCTTTTTTGCTCTAAGTATTCTTACTACCTGTTTATTTGGTATGGGTATGACCCTGGTGATGAGTCGCAGAGAAAATTTATTAAAAAGATATCTGACCACTCCCATGTCGACATTTATTTATATTTTATCCCATATGATTGCCCGGCAATTAATTTTACTCATTGAAATGGTGACAATTATTGGTTTTAGCTCTTTGTTTTTTGACGTTCATATTCAAGGGTCGTTTTTGTTGTTTTTTGCGGTCAGTGTTTTAGGCACACTGATGCTGAGCTTTATGGCTATTGTGTTTGCGTCAAGGACGAGTAACACGAGTACTTATAATAGTATTGCTAATCTTTTCTTTGTCTCTATGTCGTTGTTTTCAGGCATTTGGTTCTCAACCAAACACCTACCAGCATGGTTAGCAACTGTTTTTTCTTATTTGCCTCTAGCTCCTTTGGTAGAAAGTTTACGTGGTGTGGCTCTCCATGGCTTAGGGTGGATGGATTTGCGCTTTGAATTAGGAATAATGACGTTGTATGCGGTTTTGTTTGCATTTCTGGGTCATTATTTATTTGTTTGGTATGAATCGTCGTAATGGTTTAAGATGTTGCGGTACACTTTTGATTGTGGAAAGTGTTGTTATGATAGATTTTATAAGTGTATGAGAGTATCGGGGTGTAGCGCAGATTGGTAGCGCGCATGCTTTGGGAGCATGAGGTCGCTGGTTCGAATCCAGTCGCCCCGACCATTTCTACTTGAAAACCACCTTCCTAACTCATAAATTATTGATAATGAGTAACTCATTCCTAGGGTAGCAAACTAGAATGATGATTTATGCTTGCGAGTGGTTTATATAGTCGTATAAACTAAGGTGACAGGGTGGTTAGCGTATTATTATGTTTAACTTTAATATATTGTGTGAGATTAGCTATTATGATACTAATGAATATGTTAAAACAGTGTTATAGAAAAATTTTTTCATTCGAAAAGTATATGACTGCGAAGGGATTGATTCTCTGCCTTAGTGGTTCTTTGATTCTGTTTTCAGGTTTTCAGGAGCCTATTTTTGGGGAAGAATCAGGTGGCACGACGATTAGCTATCAAACAGGAGATAAACAAGTTATTAATCTTGATACACATAGTGGGCCATTACCTTCTGGCAATATTAAGTTATATTTTGACTCAGTTATTAAAAATAATGATGGCAGTCAAGGTATTGATTTAGTACTGGTGGTTGATAACAGCAATGATTACTTTCATGAAAAGTGGGATTACTTTGGTTTCACTAAAATAGGAGGCGACTGGTTTTCTGATGCGGCGACTGGATTATGTGTTGATGACTTTAACCATATTAACTGTGTGGCAGAATCTTTTTCTAGTCTTTTAGTTCTAGCAAACCTTATTGATCCATCGAAAGAAATTAAAGATAATCTAGGAAATTTCTCAAGACGCGATAAAGTCTTTAGAAATGATGACACTTTAAGGCATATTGTTAAAGATTATTTTTGGCGGGGAAAGGGAGGTAAAGAGAGGAGGAACACAGAAGCCAGGTTTACAGAACAAGTAAAAACAGT
>JAPOQT010000059.1 GCA_026710525.1 Pseudomonadota bacterium | reverse complement strand
TCAGAGCAACTGCCAACAATAACGAACCAAGGGAAAAACAAACCCCCGCGCCAAGCACCAATTACCTTTGTCGAGGATGAGAGCAGCCTTGAAGCCGAGATAAGTCCTGAACTCTCCAATATTGCCAGTATTCGTCTTACTCCATGGCATAAAGTAAAAGACACTCCCTATTTCTCTTGGAGCCTTTTAGAACAATTTAAACGCAACTACGTTGCTGGTCACCCTCTGAGAGAAGACCTCTGGTATGACTTACTAGCGCGACCAGAAATAAAACAACATCAATATATGATTTCGTTAGCCAAAACCTATAACGATTCAGAAGATGCTATTCAACAAGAGCTCGCTAGTCTCATGTTAAAACTAAAAGCCCTGTTGTTTAGCAATCAGTCATCAGAGGAGGCATTCACTCCCTTTACTTATTTTCCAACCAGCATTGCTCTCCATCGATTGACCAAACTCTATCACTCACTTTCGCCCCAAGAAATTATTCAGCGATACCTTTTTTTTAGTAAAAAATCACCGGCAAGGCTTCGTAACAACATTTTTTCTATTAACTTTAACCAAGAAACTCCCCCACTAACACCAGAGCATATTCACTCTTTTAATCATTATCTCTTCCACTCTGAGCAACTTAACCCAACACTTGCTGATCATATGAAACGCATTTACTTTTCAGAAATCCTCTATCTAGACACCACTGATAAACAAAAGATTTATCGTCATATGGCCACTATGGCTAATAAATCCACGGCATCTTCCACTAACATCCAAACCATTGATAACTACCGCAAGGCCAAGTCGACTATTCATATGATCTTCCATGAACTCATGATTTTTGATCGGGTCGTCCGTGGTAAAGCGGCCACCTTTAAAGCTCGGATACTAAATCAAACCGCAAGCTTATCTGAGCTGACCGAAGTTTATCAAGAAACCAACCCTTATCTCATTTTATTTACCTTAATTAAGCTACGACATATTCTCTTAATGGATCTCAATAAACGTGAGCTAACGATGAAAATGTCTTTAGCTCGCCTGAAAAAATTTTACTCATCGATTAAGGATGACCCCTATAAGTTAAGGGTTTATTATTCCTTGATCCTGAACATGGACCAAGTATCAGCTAGGGACCTGACTAAAGAGTTTCTGGTCAACTTCCAAAAAGTCCGTGAGCTAAAAGAACAGGTTATTAGTTTACTCCATGATTTTATGTACCAAGATCAGCCATCTTCTCGACCACCCTATATTCCTAAACCTACAGCCAAACCTCTAACTCTATTGGAGTTGACTAAGGGTTATGATCAATTAAATTTTGGTCGCCGCATCTACCGCCTGAGTCAGTCTCATCAGTGGAACTGGCAACAAAAGAATTTCTTGATTCACAGTATTGATCAAGCAAAACTCTTGGACTTGGAAAATATGGTCATGGCATCTGAACAACTTGAAGTTTCTGATGAACTCACCTTCCATATTTATCTGACAAAATTTCTCGCCCTTGATCATTACTCGCCTCAGAGTATCGCAGCTCAGCATAATGTAGCCCCTGAAATAGTGGCAAAAGTCGCTCTCAGTATGTTTCTCACCATGAGGAAGATATTGAATAAAAAAACTGATAGCCACCCCGACATCCTTGGTCTCACGAGTATGAAAAACGCTTATTACCAGATGAACTATGATCAGATCATCTCGACTTTGCGTATAAATAATCCCCATCTTCGGCGAGTCATCGACAAAGACTCGAAAAATGCCCGGAGAAACGAGTTTTTACTACGAGATTTTCTCGCTGGTGAAATTCTCAAAAGCCCGCTTGAATGGCAAGTTTTTCTTCGTTATTTTTTATTTCTCGATGATCAAGTCAAGGCCCATGAGGTTATCTCAGTATTTGGAATCAAAAATCAAGATTTCGTCAATTTAATCTACCATATTGAACAACAGATTAGCGGCTATTTTTAGCCCTTGATCAGGGCAACTACTCTTGACTCATCCCATCTGATAGAGAAGTGAGATAAAAATATCTTACATTTTCATCAAACCTATCCGATGAACGGCCAATCTATATAACTGAGTTACCACAACTCAGTAACAGCTCTTTAATTTGATGAAAGAATGGAGTTATGTTGTCTCAAAAATCAGCCATCATGATCAAGGTGATGATAATGATAGCCAGCCTATGTTGGTTAACCTCGTGTAAAACATCAGGCCAATTATCAGGTTCTGATGGCAGTCATCTGCAAGCTGTCCAAGATCTGTCATATAAGCTCAGACTCCGTAAACTCAAGGGAAATAACCCGTATTATTATTTCGAAAGCTGTTCATTAATATCACTCCATGGCAACGTCTGTGTGCCAGCTTTAATAGATGAGCAGGGAAAAGCCATTAAGTTTGAACTTGATCTCATCGATTACTCACGCTTAGACCAGGAACAAAAAAAAACACTCGACTCAACCCATCATGACTTAGAAAAAATAAAAAGCACTCCGAAGCAGTCCGAGTCATCAACTGATATGACCATCGATCTTAAAGGAGTTTTCAATGATCGTGCTAATGGTGTATTCAGCGTATTTTCGGCAATGACTCCCGATGATATCAATAACACCGTCACCCACTTAACAAACAAACTGAAAGATCATGACCTACCAGATCCTGGGCAAGTGATTAAACCCACCGTATCAGATCAAGAAGTCGCTAAAAACGACGAACAACTATCGAATCCAGAAGTGAATCAACAACAAGGATTATCTGCCCAAGAAGTTCAAAAGATGTATAATTTTATGATATCTTTACAAAAGATATCACAGGCCGGCTTGAACTATATATCGTCTAAGGAGGATAGTGATAACAAACAGCCAGAAACAATAACAGACAGTGGCCTGAGTCAGGGTTTGGCTTCAGGATTTTTTGACCAGGCAAACTCAATACTCGGCATTCTGAAGATCGCTGGCTATACACCTAGGGAATTCCCAGGGCCAATTGATCCCGCATTACCTGAAAATAAGGATTTAGACACTCTCATTAGTATCAAAGGCTCCTTATTTAACGAGGACCCTAATGTGTCTCATCACCTGATGTCGGTGAAGTCAATACTCAGCACACTGGTGGTCCATCAAGACCAAATATGGTCAAGTACGGCATTAGGCGGCTTGAGAATTGCCAAGTATTGCTTACCAAGTACAAGATCAATAAAAACCTTATGCTATTCACCTTTTAACCAACAACAGGATCATAACGATGATTATGAGTATTTTTAAGATAACACGTTACTAGCAGCTACCTGAGCCTGTGCTGCTTAAGGTATGAACCTGACTGTGCCTTTTCAGATTTTACTCCCATTAAGCAATCCTGACTTTGACATTTCAAATTTAGAGCAAAACGTAACATATTGAAACAATAGAACTTTT
>JAPOQT010000058.1 GCA_026710525.1 Pseudomonadota bacterium | reverse complement strand
TCATTAAGATTATCTCCCCATTTATCATCAGCGAGATCACTTTTTTCATGAAAGTCATCCTCTGCCGCGCTCTTATTAACCGTACTTACAATTTTTGCTGCACTACCAATACCCACGAGTCCTGCGACGGTACTTGTAGAAAATAAGGCTATTCCTAATGGCGGTACAACTGTTACTGATGCGATGGCGATACCGGTACTGATGACAAGAGCCGCACCAGAAAATCCGTGAGCTATTTCAGCGTCACGGTTTTTTTTGATCCAATTCCTATACGAGAAACGCATTTCTTGCCAAGCTTTTTTTTGCTCGGCAGTGAGTTCTTTCTCCTGGATATGTTCGATGCCAAAGACAATATCATCGCCTAATTTATCACGGAAAGCTCCTGTGCAGAAGTCACCCTCTTTATATGTTTTCTTGCCCCGGCGGTTTACTGTGTAATCCAACGTACACATTTCAAATCGATACCAACCATCAAAACCGAAACTATCTTGACGACTTAGGCGTTTAAGTTTTAAGACATGTTCTTGATCCATGATTCCCTTTAACTTGGTGCTTTCGTTATTCACTTGGTCCAAGTTTCCTCCCATGTTTTTGCAACCAGAAAGTATGAGAAAAATCTGACTGATGAGCAAGAACAGTAAAGCTATAGATAGCTTTTGATTACTGGCAAACAGAAAAGTACATGCCATGCGTTTCTCATGTGAATAAAAATAATTTTATTTTTTATTATACAGACCCGGGAACCTCTCGACATCAATTCGTCTTCTCTTTAGTTTTCTTTAGATTGCCAAGATATTAAAGAAAGAGCTATCCTAGGAATCACAATATACGCCATCAATCTACTTTGTTAATATAATTTAAATAAAATACTGTAAAATATTAAGTTTGATATGGATAAATGGTAACCTTGAAGGTAATTATTTAGGTTTGAGACTAAGTAGGCTGTAGAGAGGGTGAAGCGTCTCGTGAAAAATCACACTAAATAAAATATGTGACGAGTTAGCTTTCAGAGTTTCGTATGTGATATTCTATTACAGGACAATAAGAAATACCGATACGGATGAGTGGGAACTATTCATAAAAGCACTGGTTCGGATCACATCCGGTTTGTGACATTTATGATATGAGACAATGAGTATAACTATGAAACAACGTAACCTCCCTATAGGCATTCAGGAATTTGATGCGATACGTCAAAAAGATTATTATTATGTAGATAAAACGCACCTTATAGGTAAGTTAATCCAAAAAGGACAGTTTTACTTTCTCTCTCGTCCACGTAGATTTGGTAAAAGCTTGCTTGTGAGTACGATTGAGCACCTGTTTCTTGGTCATCAATCCTTATTCGAAGGACTTGATATTTACGACAAATGGGACTGGACCCAAAAACATCCAGTCGTACGATTAAGCTTCGATGGTGGTGAACTTTCGACACCAGCTGAAATTGAAAAACATGCTTTTGCACAACTGCTATGGATACAGGAAGAGCATGAGCTCACTTTGCCTAAAGAGCTTGCGCATGATGCTGATGTTAGGTTGGATTACATCATAAAATTACTGCATAAAAAACACAAGAAATCTGTCGTAGTACTCATCGATGAATATGACAGATCTGTTCTCAATATGCTTACTGAACCAAAGCTAGCTGAGGCGAATAAAAAATATTTAAGAGGACTATATGGAGTGATTAAGGGATGCGATGAATATATTGGTTTTACCTTGATTACAGGTATCAGTATGTTCTCGAAAATGAATCTGTTTT
>JAPOQT010000057.1 GCA_026710525.1 Pseudomonadota bacterium | reverse complement strand
TGATCCCAGTGACAAAGATGAAATGGACATAATCAGAGCAATCTTTGATCATGCTATAAATTTCTTTTAAGCACTCTCTATTGGCTACTGCCTGACCTAGTTTGCGAAGCATATCAAGAATCGGTTTATCATATTCATCGACGAGCACGACTACCTTTTGGCCTATTTGCTCATAAAGACGAAAGATGGCATCCTCTAATCTGCCAGAAGCATCAGTGTTCGGTTCTTTCTCAGGTGTTAGCCCAGCCTGTTTTTCAATTCTAGCTAATTGTTTGACAACTCTTTTTTTTCTTCTTCAAATAAGTACGGGAGCGTGCTCACGAGGAGACTTTTGCCAAAATGGCGAGGGCGAGAGAGGAGAGAAAATAATAATCTCCGTCATCAATGAGATTTTTAATAGAGCCGTCTTATCCACATAATAACTATTTGTCTTTCGTAGCCTTTTAAAGTTGGATATATCTAATGGAAGTCTCATAAATCTATTTCTGAGTGAGAGAACTTACGCATTCTATTAATCTGCCAAGTCATAACAACATTGGTAGTGCTATCGAAGATCGATATGACACATGTCCATCGAGTAGGATATACCAAAAGAGAAGGCGACACAGGTTAAAAAATATGACTCATTATCTTTGAGTAGAAGGGAGTTGCTTTCTAGCTGCCGCATCGCAGCGTTCAGTAAATCCTGCAAGAATCTTCGTATCTGATTAGGGTATTTATTCGACAAACCAACCAGGCAACCTATCATAAAGTAGTTGCCTTTTGTTTGCATTCCCACCCACAGCCATCGTATCGACAAATGTCTTAAATTTTTTGTTTTGATCATCCGTCGCTTTTTTCTGTAAGTAGCTTATCGTCACTAGTAAGAGCCTGATTAAAGCTCATCGCAAAAACGAGTAACTATCTCATAAATCATCTAAAAAATATTTAAACTCTTAACAAAATTTATTTACTATCATATTGATTTAGTCACTGTTATCACCTTCATTATAATAGTGATGACGCTCGAATAATAAGAACACAAGTTCTTATTAAACAGTTTGGGTATTGGTAAAATTGCCAGGAAGTCGACATAAAGCCAGGGGTTTGTGATTATGAGTGTCTTATACGTGTTCTTGTTGATGACAAGGTGACAATCGTTTAAAGGTTACGTTCATCAAGATACCTAATAGCGGTCATAGCAGCACGACATCCTAATCCAGCGGCAGTTATGGCTTGTCTGAAATGAGGATCGCATAAGTCACCAGCCACAAAAACACCAGATGTTTTTGTTTTAACGTAATCATGAACAATGACATACCCTTGATCATCTGTATCCACCCAAGGACGAAATATCTGTGAGTTAGGAGTATGACCGATGGCATAAAACAGACCGTCAATCGGTAAGTCTCTTTGCTCTTGCGACTCAGAGTGTTGTGTTGTTACGCCAATAAGAGCACCGTCCTTCTCAAGGAGCTTACACACAGTGTAAGGCACCATCATCTCAATGTTAGGGTGTTTTTTAGCCCGTTCAAGCATAATATGAGAAGCTCGAAATAATGCTCGACGGTGAATTAATACTACTTTTTCAGCAAGATTAGCTAAAAATAAAGCTTCCTCCATGGCAGAGTCACCACCGCCAACGACAACAACGTGTTTTTTGCGGTAGAAAAAACCATCACAAGTGGCACATGTCGACACACCATGACCCATTAATTCTGTTTCACGATCTAAACCAAGAGTTTTGGCGGTGGCACCTGTACAGAGAATAACCGTATGGGCGAGGATACTACCGCCATCACTAGTCCAGAGTTTTTTCACAGCTCCAGAAGGAGAGTTCACGGTTTCAACTGAGGTCACAGCTTCATTGATAATTTTTGACCCCACCCGTTTTGCCTGTTCTGTCATCTCTTCCATAAGTTTAGGGCCTAAAATCCCTTGGGAAAAACCAGGAAAGTTTTCAACCTCCGTGGTGGTGGTTAGCTGACCACCAGGCTGAATGCCAGCATATACGGTTGGAGATAAACCGGATCGAGCGCCGTAGATAGCAGCAGTTAAACCAGCAGGGCCGGTTCCAACGATCACCATTTTCTCGATAGTATCACTCATATGTTATAACTCCCTAGTGTACTCATGACTTTGTCTTACGATTCACCCGCCACGTGAGTGAGATCATAAAATGACAACAAAACTCCTTTGACGAAGGTAGTAATCACACATTATCCACGATGGTAGCTACTAGAGCCAGTATGAAGCATCGACGAGCAACCAGGTTACTCGTGAGATTTTTTATCTTCTTGCTCACCATCTGTCACGATTTGAGTGTTTTTGTCAGAATCAGGTGAGTGATCAGAGTCTGTTATGGGAGTTTCCTCGACGGTAGCCGAGTCTTTGGTATCATCACCGTTATCAGCTGGTTGAGTGGCAGCATCACTCTCCTGACTTATTTCTGCTAGTTCATCATCCTTGGTGTCTTGATCACCTGTAGGCTTAACATCTGTAGATCCACCAGAAGGCTCTGAGCTATCTTGAGATGCTTCGGCTGGTTTTATTCTAGCGAGAGCAGCTTTAGCGCTCAGTACGGTTTGCGTATCTAGGGTTAAATGTTCATGAAGAATGGTAGAGAACTTTTTCTCCTTTGTTTTTTTCATGTCATCAGTCATGAAAAAAAGTAAGGCTAAAGGAGCCCCATCACCCATCCTAGTTACCCCGAGTTTTTTGATAGAAGTCCGGCCACCCTCATGAGCCACAGTACTATTTTTGAGGTAATGATAAACCATGAATTCATCCTGAGACTGATGGAGGTACTCTCGCCACTTACGATAGGCTTTAAGATCATTTTGATGAGATTTAATAGCATAAGTAATTAACTTCTCAACAATAGGCTGGACCTCTTTAGCTCTACTCACAGTGGTTTGAATATAACCATGAATAAAAAAATTGGTTGCTAGTCCTCGTAACATCGACCGACGATGAGCAGAGTTTCTACCTAATTTTCCATATCGCTTTACATGACGCATGACAGTTTACTTTCACAGATTATTATTGGCATCATTATTTCTGAGGCTTGAAGGATCAAAACCTTCGATTTTCATACCGAGAGACAATCCCATTTCCATGAGAATATCTTTGATCTCATTTAGGGATTTACGACCAAAATTCTTTGTCTTTAGCATTTCATTTTCAGTCTTAGTCACTAGTTCGCCAATATATTGAATATCAGCATTTTCCAAACAATTAGCGGCCCTCACTGATAGTTCAAGTGAGTCAACACTTTTGCGTAGCCCATCATTAATGGGGGTTTCTTCCTCCTCTTCCTCAACCACATCGTCTTCAACGACATCTCGTTCATCAAAGTTAATAAAGGTGGTGAACTGATCTTTCAGAATTTTAGAGGCATAGGCAACAGAGTCTTCAGGAGTTACAGCTCCGTTAGTCCATACTCGTAGAGTTAGTTTATCGTATTCTGTATTCTGACCGACGCGAGCATTTGACACCTCATATGCTACTCTGCGAATGGGGGCAAAAATCGAGTCAACAGCGATAAACCCAGCTGGGAGATCAGATTGGACCTTGTTTTCATCAGCCGACACATAACCTCGACCACATCGAACAATCATCTCAAATTCGATGGCACCCTGAGTCGTACAAATTTCTTGTTCCGGGTTGAGGATTTCAACATCACCACTGGTCTCAATATCAGCGGCGGTGATGGTTTTCGTTTTTTTCGTTTTTGTTTTAATACGAATAATCGTATCCCCTTCTCCTAAATAGCGGAGATTGACCTGCTTAATATTTAAAATAATATCAAGAACGTCTTCTTTCACTTTTGGGATAGTGGAAAACTCATGATCAACATTCTCAAAACGCACAGCTACGACAGCTGCTCCGTTAATACTCGACAGTAAAACCCGTCTGAGAGAGTTGCCAAGAGTTACACCATAACCTCGCTCTAACGGCTTAGCCACATACTTACCGTAGGTGGAGGTGTCCTCGACAGCTTGTAACCCAGTTGGTTTAATGAGATTTTTCCAATTGCGATGCATCATAGCAATATCCTTATTTAACTCAATGGTGAATGATAACTCCTGGTCCCAGGATCATATTATTTACTGTAAAGCTCAACAATAAGATGATCTTTAACCGCAAGCTGAACATCGTCTCTTGTGGGAAGTGCGATAACGCTACCAGATAAACGGTCTTCTTTAACTTCAATCCAATTGACAGGAGGATGAAGTGAAAATATTTCCCGACTTTTTTCCAAAGAGACGAGTTTTTGTGACGATTCTTTTAGTGCAATTTTGTCGCCTACTTT
>JAPOQT010000056.1 GCA_026710525.1 Pseudomonadota bacterium | reverse complement strand
TCCTTTAGATGATAGTACTTTAGGTGGAAGCGAGGCAAAAAACCTTGTAATTGTTACCAGCGGAAAAGGATGTAAAAGTAAGTTTTCAGCACTAATGACTGACTGCGTGCCAGATCTTAATTTTATGATCGCGTCTCAATGTTTTCCTCTATACTGGTATCAAAATGGCAAAAAAGAGTACGCGATGCAAGAAAAAGCACTGCAGATGATACGCCGCTTTTACGGGGAAGCGTCTCTTAGCTACGAAGATGTATTTTATTATCTCTATGGTTTGTTTCATCACCGCGGCTATACCAGCCGCTATCATTCTAATTTATCTAAAGAGCTACCACGAATCCCTTTTGCCAGCGATCTTAGCACCTTTAAAAAGATTTCCAAAGCGGGAGAAGAGTTGGGAGATATGCATGCCTGCTATGACAAGCAACCGCTCTGGGACTGCAAGGTAGAAATAATAAAAGATAAAGATCCGGAAAAATTAAACCTAGAAGAAAAAGAGAGGTTTTACCGGGTTACTAAAATGAGATTTGAGGATAAAAAAGATAAGTCCAAGATCCAGGTAAATCATAATATATCCATTTCAGGTATACCTCTTCACGCCTATGATTATAAAGTAAATGGTAGAAGCGCTCTTAGCTGGGTGATGCAAAGACAGACGGTTAAAAGTGATAAGGAAAGCAGCATCCTCTATGATCCTAATAGCTACGCTTTAGAAACCATGAAAAATCTAAAATATCCCTATGAACATCTATTACGCATGATAACAGTGAGTATGAAAACGCTGGAGATTGTAGCAAAAATGCCACAGGTTGACTTTGATACTTGCGCTGATAGATCCTTGGAAGGTGATATTTTTAGTCAGTCCTATAAAAAAGCAGCCTAAGAAACATCGAGGCTGTGGTCAATCAATTTCTATTTATCTTACTTCTTTAGCAAAGAAGAGCAAATCCTCGTGGATTATCAGCATGTAATGTCACTATAGATCGCTTCTCTTTTTGGTTTGAAGATCGCTAGAAAAGCTTATGTTCATGATTCTTAACACTCCGGCTTTTCGAGCATCATCTCGAAGCTGAGAAGATTAAAAGAGTTACCAAGCACAAGATCTTACCAATGTGATGATTCAGATCATAGATGACATAAGTCGAGATCAATATGAAATTGATGAGTATGATCCATCGATAGAAAAAAGATATGGTGTCGTGAAACATTAAGCTTCTGGTCATTCGACACAAGTGGTTTTTCATTTAGTTCTGAACCCCTTGAGTCACTCGAAAAGAAACATCCTTTGGCTAGCACTATTTTTAGTGTTATTATGTTTTATCATTATGTCATGCCGTTTAGTTTATTCGGATGCCGCAGACCTCATGGAAGGTCCTATGCCATATAACAAGAAAACATCTTGGACAAATGAGGAAAACTGTTTCGCATGGAAATTTTATCTTGCGGCTACGCTTCATAATATGGTTGAAAGGACTGAAAATAACTCTCAACACTATCATTTGCCTATACATCCTATATAACGGGAAGAACACCTAATGGAGAGGAAACTATGGAATCGTATATAAAAAAATCATTGGTTCGAAATGAGAGGATTCTATCTATGCTTGCGTCGCATAAGCTTGTGGTGATTACCTGTTTTTTTCGTATTGAGTTTTGGCTTGGGATGCTTAGCTATTGGCTTATCCTCAAAGTAATCGGGATGGAGGGAAACCTGTTTTCATTTTCTATAGGACTGTTTGTCATATTTTATTTTTACTATAAAAGCATTGAGTTTGGTATCACCAATCTTCGCATCGTTAAAAAACTTGGCATCATAAGCAGAGCAACAGCTGAGTTACGATTAGAGGCGGTGGAATCGGTGAGTATGAATCAGAGCATACTTGGGAGAATTTTTGGTTTTGGCACTATTATTGTTTCTGGTCGAGGAACAAGTAAAGTGTACATGGGATTTGTTAAAGATCCTATAAGGGCAAAACAGATAATAGAAGAAATATTTATTCAAAAAAAATCTGCGGCGAAGGTTTCTAAGTAGAGAGCTCGCCTGGTAATTTTGTGATAAAAATTTGATGCCTGCGCTCTGATAGATCCTTGGAAAGTGATGTTTTTTGAGTCAGTCCCATAAAACTTTCCTTCTCATCCATGCTGCAGAGAATAATAAAAAATCCTACTACTTAAGGAAAGCGCCCATAAGAAACATCGGGGCTGTGCTCCGTCTATTGTGTGTTGTTTTCCCGAGTATATTACGGGTACAAAATCACACCAAAAAGCTAGAACAGGGTCTTCTCAAGGGGCGAGCTTAACAATAATGATCATGCACGTTGTCCTAGCTAGCACAAGCTACACCAAAAAGTTAATACTCGGTATCGCTTGACTTAGGGAGCTGTAAATCTCGAGCCATTGCTTCCATCCCAGCCACACTCCTATAAGTACTAAAAAACACGTGCAAAACGTATTCAAGTTTTACCTGATTTGGTGACGGCCCTGGTTTTTTTGCTTCGGAACTCTGTTGCCGGCTATCTGGCTCAACACCATCAATAAACACAACCTTTGAGGCCACATCACGACCAACATTCAAGGTACTGGGATCAGTAAAACGGACGCTAAACTGGTTTTCCCGTACTGCCACTTTCTCCTGCATTTCTGCCCGGGATAGTATATTGCGATGAATCCGGCCAATAAGTGCTAACTCTTTTTTATGGACATCAGTCATAGTCATAGACCACATCTTAGGTTGACCAGGTACGGCACTCGCCTGAGACTGTTCCGAGCTAGATGCCAGATCAGGAAAATATAAAGCTTTGATATCCGCCATCGTTTGACGAGTTTTATGAGCTGCAGCATATAAACGCCCAATGCTTGTTTCTTGTGGATGAGCGGCATCGAGTTCATAAAATATCGCTAATGCTAATTTTTGTTTTGACGTACTTTGGTTGTAGAGATCAATATATTTAGTCCAGAGTGGCTTGTTATCATAAACTTGCAACAGGCCGTAGTCTTTCGCTAGCTGCGTGACCTCTTTAAGTCCCGTTAACAATCTCCAAGTGTAAGGTGAATTCAATAGTAGCGCTGCTTGTTCCTGATTCTTACTGACTTCAACCTTAACAACACCAGGGGCACGATTCCTTTTTAAAGCCTGAGACTGAAGGAGGACCTCCAGTTGCTTGAAAGTGTCATAGGCTAAAGAGATGGCGGTAGCAAGATATAAGTCATTATTTGTTAACACCTTTGATAGCTTGTCTTTTTGTGAAAATTCAGATGTTGCACTGAAAAGCTCCGGATCATCGAGAACTATTGCTGGTACCATCGGGTCTTTTTGTGGTGAGCCCATCTCTTGTTGCTGAGGAATCAGGGACTCACCTGTTAACATGGACCGATCTTCTTCATGTTCATGAGCACCTTCAGATACCTGAGAGCTAGCAAGAGTCGCATCATTCAGCGGCAACCACTCCTCCTGAGAAAGGGACCACACAAACAGTGCTCCCGTTACTGTGAGCAGGGAATTCACCACCCATAAAACCTTCTTGGGTAATATGTTAAGGGGCAATGAGCCACGAGAATTGAAGGCCGAATTGACTAACCCCGTCAATGGTAGTGTGACTAAACCACCTGCCATCATCACATCCCTATCTAGGGATGCAAGATCTTGATTAGTGATCATAAGAGTATCTTGGATAGGATATTCAGTCCCTAAGGTATTCGCCACTAAACTGTCGCACTTTTCTATCGAAAAACATGGCATAAAGACAGATAATTCTTCATTATTTTCATTAGCGATGGCAGTTCCTGAGCTGAGAAGCACCAGCAAGCTCACACATATCAAGCTAAAGACCATGGAAAAAAATGGTTGTGGACTTAAAATAAATTTATACAAGCCTAGGAAGCGCAATATAGAATACATAAAATACTCTTTCTGAAATTAAAACAAGCATACCAGCCCTAAATATAGGTATAAATAGGGAACGAAAATAATATATAATTTAATTGTGATTCATTCAACAAGAAAATCTATGATACTTTGGTAACACAGGTAAAATATGAAGCCCCCATTGTTTTAACAGGTCCTCGATCAGATCCGTGAGTATTTTATGATCACCCTCGTAAGCGTTTCTCAAACTTTTGGTATAAGCAAATGCTCTCCGAGCTAGGGGATGATTAAAATGATCTGAGGATTCATAAAACTTAATTTCATCGAGAAGTGTTGAAGTGTTCCGTTCCCTTTCGATTTCAATGGTCACCAGTTTTCGACCATGACAACAACGGGTTAAACACGACACCTCATCTAACGTAATAATAAAAACTTGATCAGGCTCAGGACCACTACCTAAAGGGTGAGGACAATTGACATGAAAGCGATGTCTTTGACTTAACAGTGATATTTGATGACCAAAAGTGGCATAGTCTTTTTGCTGAAAACCAGGGTGTTTGAGTAACGCAAAAAATGGTGAAATCACGTAACCTTCATAAATACCTGTTCTTGCTAGCTGATGGAGAAACTGATCACTTAGGCTGGTTAGCTCTGGTAATGGAAAATCATCATTAAACGGTGGTGACTGTCGTCGAAACTCAAATCGAGATTCAAAAACAGATATTTCTTGACCCTGGCTTTGATACCCTGTTTTTCCTTGAATCTCAATTCTGGAAGGTGGAAACAGCTTGGACCAAAAAAAAAGCTGACTCCGTAAGTAGTGCTGGTACTTCTTCCAACGTTTTCTCATGCGATAGGAGGACTGTAACTCGACTAACTTATGATCAGCTGTATCAAAATAATCATCGATAAAAGCGAAGGTCTGAATTTTTTTGTCAACGTTCATCCGACAACCCACGGTTTGGCCAAATGACAGCTGTGTCTTCGTCGCTTGTTTCGTGAGTTGATGAATCGCTTTACCCAATGATCTTGTGCTAAATGATGAACCATCGAGAGCAAACTTGACTTCTACTTCTTTTCTGGGTGGTGTGCCAATCACCTCTTGGGAAACGAGATCCATTTCATCAAAAAACCAGCTTCCAGTATCTGCGAAAACCACCGAACTCATGAGTAAAGCACTGCCCATCACCAAAAATATTATGAGATTTTTCATCAAGGATAACAACCTACTCAGCAAAACGACCCATTGGACGGTACATAGTTTGACCGACGGTTACACCAGAAATTTTAGATAACCGAGAGCCAATTTCTTCAAGGGAAATATTTTTCTTCGGCAGCAGAGTATACACCTTGGTTTCGGTACCAACTTCAGGTGACTGGAGCTGATGAAGGACTTTATACTCACGGGTTGCTTCCGCTAAGGTTCTTTCGATTCTTTCTTGGGCATCATGAGCCGACCCTGCGGTGACTTTAAGAAAAGAACGAGCTTGACCAAATTCAGCTAATCCTAAATATTTTACGGTAACGGCAATCAGTGACGTCACCAAAGTGAGACAAGCAGCTGCCATATAATAACCAGCCCCTGAGGACATGCCAACCGCCAAGGTCCAGAGAACAAATACAGCATCAATAGGTTCTTTTAAAGCATTACGAAAACGAATAATTGACATGGCGCCAATTAAGCCAAAGGCTCGAGCAATATTATCGCCAATAAACAGGGTTACTCCCCCGGAAAGGGCCGATAGCAGATACAAGGCGAGTAAAAAACTCGGTGAGTAACTATTATGCATTTGGACCTTACGATAGGTGAACACTATCCCAACACATAACACAGCTGGAAAAATCAATGACACAACCAAATCCGAAAGACCGAAGTTACCAAAACTACCTCGGGTTAGTTCGGCCATAAGCGTATTAAAATTCATGGGGTATCTCCATGAGATAATGGGAATAAAACACGTTCATACAAGAAATATACTTTGAAAAAGTGGTCCTTCCTTTTTCAGCTAAAGTCAGGATTTCAGTCAGATCAGTTAAATAACCACGATGATCGGCTTTCACCTCTAACACCACTTCACCGTCTGGAAATAGTGGCTCATAATCATCATGGTGGTGACCTTCAAAACCACAGGCAATATCAAAATCAAGATTTAACCGAACAGTGCCTGCTTGACCTATTAAATAGTAAGCTTTTCTCTGGTAGAACACTGAGCAAACGGGAAAAATAGCCCGGTTACCAAGAATGACGTGATTTTGATAGCTCGCCATTTGTATCCTATGACCAAGATCAAGTAATGATACCTGATCAGGGATGCGCACCCTACTTTTGTAACCATCATCATGATATTTATATTTTATCTCAAAATAACTCGGGCCGGAAAATGGTCTTAGGCCATATGTTCGCAATCGAGCTTTACGATGAAAATACTCGCCATGAATTTTCTCATGATAATAATCATAACCCTGAGTATCAAAATACACACTATGAACAGGATATCCCGTGCCATGGTCGTTGGGATCACGGGTTAGTAAATGATCACATAAGTCCTTTAAGATCACAAATCGCTCACGACCAATGAGGTATTTATACTCAACTCTCGGAATCATACTCTCAACGGCCAAGGACACAGTGTGCCTCCTACTGAGCTCACAAATCTTCTAATGTTTCTGCGAGTGTTGGAAAAAAACTCACATTATCTCGAGGCGAATAAAAAACAGCAGGAGCGGCAAAGGCACCATCCAGGACAAAGTCTTGGGTGAGTACGAGGATATAATCATCAGAAATCTGTTTTTTGGTAAACTGATGATCATGAGACGTTTTTAGTAAAACAACGTAATATCCAGCAATCCCATCATGACTTGTTTTATTAATATGATAACTGGTAATTTTGTGTGCTCTTAATTTTTCGGCAAGATTTGCAGGTAATAACACGTGATGAGTGGTGTGATTAATATCGCCATGAGGCAAGTATGACCATAAGGATTGCCAAAAATAAGATGGTTCACAACGAGCTACTGTTAGCTTGACCTGGAGCCGGTCCTGTAAACTGTCATGAGAGTCACGAGAACTCACCAAAGATAGTTGAGAACTCACGGTCGGACTCACATGATAAAAACAGGGATGTCCCGCTGATGATGGCGATGGATCAGTAAAATATTTGGTGCTGCTTTTCCTTTGATTCACTTGGGTATACCACCCAGTAAGTCCGTGATCATCCGTTAAATAAAGGGTGTTTTGGTGATGAAATACCGCTAGGGCATTACGGAGGGGGACAAACTGTTGTTTATTATTTTCACTTTCGAAAAATTTAAGGAATATGGTGTTAAGCTGATAATCTACCCCCCTTAAAAAAACCGCATTCTCTCGACTGTAAGATTCAACAAAATCAACACTCATTCTCGGATAAGCATCAGCAAAAAGCAGTCCCCCTTTAAATGTTTGAAAAGGGATAATGATTTTCAAAGGCGACAGAGAATTAAGAAATTCATCGAACTCAGCTGCCGGCATCACAGATCTTTGCCAAATTCTCTCGTGATTTTGTAAGCCATAGATACTGGTGTTCACTCCTAAGTAATCAGGGAGCAGTAACTCCACTGAGTGACTTTTCTTCCCCCAGCGATAAGGTAATGAATAGAGTTTATTTTGATATTTCATCAGAATACGGTTAAAAGCCATTTCTTGATCAGACAAAAATACCTTTTTCCAGCCTAGTTGCTTGCTAACGTTATTTTGTAAACTATAATAAGCGATGTCTGATAGTAAAGGCATACTAGCGCTTTGGGCCAAGGCTACCGAACTGAGTAATAGTAAAATGACTAAAGGCAAAGACCGGCGAACACAGAAAGCTATCACTGGAATCAAAACAAGACTGTTCATCGTTTACTCCGAAAGCAGGTTACGGGCTGAATGAGAATGTAATGTCCTTGGGCGCCGGCGAGGACCTCGAGTTTGAAGGTCGTCACTAATACTTGTGAGTGGGATCATCCGATAACCCGGCGATGACACCGGATAGGTAATCGTCATCACCCCGACCGGTTGTCGTGTTTGACGATCAACTTCCATATAAATATCCCGATGGGGTTGACTCGCTCTTTTTTGCATTTGCTCAAGGGGTTTGACAAAAAACACCCCAACATGACCACCTGCTAGCAAATAAATAGAACTACGATCCTTAGAAAATAGGGGTGGTTCTGGATTAAATTGCCAAATCATTTTCGTATTATTCTTATCTAATAAGTACTCAACTACCCGAGACCTTTTTGCTGTGATGCCATTATCAAATACCATGATAGTGTTCTGTGATGTGACCACCGGGGTATGTTGATGACGGAATTGATCGGCTGGATTAGTGATATGGTAATGATCTGTTTTGTCAGAGCCTAAAGTCCATAGTAGCTTCGAAAATTTCGAGTCTATAAAACCAATCTTTGAGATATTACGAAAACTAACAAGGACCCCATCCCATTGATCAATATAGCTCACCGAATTAATATGAAGAAAATCAAAGTCAGCTTTCGATTCTCCCCAAATAACAAATTTTTTATCATCGACTGGATCACCGGTGATATAAGGGGTGATTCCAGGATGAAAGTATTTCGTAAAACTCATGAGTTTATGATACTCCCCTTTGATCAAGTCGATGCCAATGATCGTATCAGAAATAAAGTTTTTACCTTTATCCGCTGGGTTTTTAGTGAACTGATAGAGGGATTTCCGTTCATTACCTACAGCAAACAGTCTTTTTGCCCCCATAGTCTCGTAATCATGGTGCATAACAAATGGCACCTTCACATCTTTGGAAGAAAATTCTCTTTCAACGTCACCAGAATATTTAACGATTTCAAAATAACCGGAATGCTTACCAAACATAATACCGTAGAATCCTTGACCGACCTCTTTTGGAGATAAATAACTAGAAAAAAGAGCGCCATCGATCACCGGTACGTGGAGCCAAACAATTTCACCTAGACGATTCACAATCATTAAATAAGTAAATCTATGATGATTTTTGTGAAAAAGCTCCGGATTACGGCTATTAAAATTGGGGTCAATCAGGGATTTTCGCGGCAAGGCACCACCGAGCAGATAGAATGGGTTTGTGAGCTTACCATAAGTGATTTTAACTTGGTTATTATAGAAGATCTGAGGTACGGGTGAAGAGTTGAGTTTTTGACCAAGACGAACGTACTGACCTTGATTGGTGACAGCATAAAATTCAATAGGCACTTGGTAAGAAGGTGAAACGTACTCGAGGGTGAGGCTTTTATTACCTGAAGCGTACCAGGATTGGGCTTTAAAATAACCGACCTTACTATGGCCGTAAATAATGTCTTTAATGTGTTCGGGATGATGATGGCGAGTCGTCAGGGTGATTTTAGTAATAAACCTGCGTGATAGCTCACTCAACTCTTGAATGGATAAAGCTTGAGCTTTTTTTGTATCAAGGAATAGCCATAAAACCGAAACGACACACACAGCCCAGACCAAAAGGGCTAAATGCAGGTACCAGTGACGATTAAGCAAGTGTTGTTTTCTGATAGCCATACAAAATATCATACAACAAATATTGGCTGGATTTCATCCCATGTCCTAGGTTAATTTTTCAGATTTGATAGGTGCCAGTATCACACTGACTTATGATGTTTTGATACTTG
Source organism: Pseudomonadota bacterium (assembly GCA_026710525.1). Lineage (GTDB taxonomy): Bacteria > Bdellovibrionota_B > Oligoflexia > Oligoflexales > Bin106 > Bin106. Next base: position 4,076 of record JAPOQT010000056.1, on the reverse strand, counting down.
TGGGCTAGGTGAGAGATTGTGAGGGTTGAGAATCTTCTTAAAACTCAGAGCTTTCACAGGGCATATATCAACACAACCACCACAACCAATACAGGGGGAGTTGTTTAAGCCAAATTCACCTTCTAACGGTTTTCGGTCCTTATGAGCATATTTTGCCACATCAATACCCATAGGACACTGTTTACTACATAAATTAAAGCCACGACAAGTCTTATGGGTCACCACAGCAAAACGAGAACGGCTGAACTTACCAAAGAGTCGCATCATGCCAGCTAAAGGACAACCATAACGACACCATATTCTAGTGCCTAAAAAGGGATAGGCACCCACACCAATCAAAGCGCCAAACATCAGATCAATACTCAGGTCCTGAATCTCTCTGAGAGAGTCTACTAAACGAGGAGCGCTTATGATCTCTAAACCATGCAACAACATGATCGCCCCAAAAAAAAGAGCAAAACACAACACAGCGTACTGTAACCATTCAAGTTTTCGGGCACCCTCAGATCGAGGAGTATACTGTTTCACCCAGCGATTACCGATGGGTGTGGCGCCAACCACTTCCGCCAGGTTGCCACAAGAACAAAACCACGAACAATAACGTTTACCAAAATACCACACGGTTAAAGGCACCAGCACAAACACATACAAAAAACCACTAGCCGACAGGAACCCATTGTAAACATAGATATAGGCATCTTTATCCGTAGGTTTATAAGGATCACTAAAAAACGGTTTGTTATCCAAAAACTCTGGCAATATAAATGGCACGAAATAAAAGCAAATCAGCTGAGCAAAGAAGATACTTAAAAATTTTCGTCTTTGATACTGACTCAGTGGCTTTTTAACCCCACTGTAAGGACTACGATTTCTTTTTAGCACCCACAGACTTAAACCACAAACAAAACCTGAATACACAGTGGCGTACCAAAAACTCGTTGATTTACCCAGCCAATAGAAATAATCAACAATCTGTTCTTCAGCCACAAACCACTGAGGGTATTTATATATGAGGAAAAAACAAATAACACTGAGGACAAAAATGACACAAAACAAGTGCTCTTGCCATGAGCGAGGTGTTACTCGAGTTGCCATAGTGAAATGCTTTCTACACAAGGTTACTTGTGCCCTTGATTTTTCTTGAGGTTATCCTCGTCACTATAAGGAGGCTTGCCATCTAACAAATGGCCAGCAAGCACTTGTTTAATTTGTTCTCGTAGCCCATGTTTGTCATTGACTAAATGAGCTTTAGCGCCGCCCTGAGCATATTCCGGTCGGCCACCACCCCGTCCCTGCCAAAGTCCACAGAAGAATTTTACTAGCTTACCAGCATGCCACTGTGGTTGTAGATTTTTTGAGACCACACATAAAAACACTAGGTCAGTGGCACTGCTATCTTCTTGGGGTTGCGCTACCTGTTTAAACAGAACGACCACCATACTTTTATCTTTAATTTGTTCTGATAAAGCTGTCATAAAGGGCATAGCATCTTTAACCGCTTCAAGTCCTGATATATCTTCGTAGATCACCCTTATATTCCCTACTTGCCGAGCAGTCGATAAGAGGCTGGTGATAAATTGAGCCCTTTGCATCGAGTCATACTTCATCGCCACCTGTTTTAACTGGTTGCTAGTTTGAATCAGGTTTTGCAGCTTCTGAATTATGCCATAAGTAGATGGCTCTTGATAGGGTTTTTGTAGAAAATGATGAATATGTTGAAGCTCATCACGTTGGGCTAATAACCAGTCCCGTGCCGCTTCTCCCGCCTTAGCTTGGATTCTCCTAATACCTTGAGCTATCGAGTTTTCAGAGATAATCACAAACACACCACATTCACCTGTGGACACAACATGAGTGCCACCACACAACTCTTTTGAGAGCCAGGGTGAACAGCCTGTTGGTGGCTGATTGCCGATGGTGAGTACCCGGACTTGATCATCATATTTATCACCAGCCATAAATAAAGCACCGCTGTCTTTTGCTGCCTCAAGGCTTTGGTAACTCACATCCACAGGGTATGCTTCCTGGATCCAAGTATTAACCATAATCTCAATATTTCTGATCTCAGTGGCTGTGAGTGCTGAGGGGTGTGAAAAATCAAAACGTAGCCCACTGCCATCACAGTAAGAGCCCATTTGGGTCACATGATCTCCTAACTGATTTCGCAGGGCACTATGGAGTAAATGGGTGCCACTATGGTGCTTAGCTGTTTCTTTGCGGTTCTTCTCATTCACCTTCGCCTGAAACTGGATAAATGACTTGTCATTTAAAGATTCCGAGTTCTGGCTGGTCAGCGTAGCGCGATGAATAATAGAATCAAGATGTTTATAGGTGGCATCAACCATGAAGCAGACCCCATGATTTTCAATGATTCCTTGGTCACCTAATTGACCACCAGATGTTGGATAGAATGGTGTTTGATCAAAAACAAACTCATACACTCGTGATGCCGTGTGATCTACTTGACGATAACGCACTGTTTTAACTGTTGCCATTAAGGTATCGTAACCACAAAAACGTGAATCATCCTCATTGAGTAACGTTTGCCATGATGCGCCAGAATCTGCCGTATGGAACTTCTGAGACTTTTGTCCCCTAGTTCTTTGGGCTTTCATCGCCTCATCATAACCTCCTTGATCACATAACAGACCATGCTCGGCTAAGATATTGCTCGTCAGATCATAGGGAAAACCATAAGTATCATATAAAGTGAAAGCTGTTTTACCTGGCAGAGTCGTCTCAGATGTTTGTTTCAGCCGATTCATCTCTTTGTCAAGGAGTCGCAAACCATGATCTAAGGTGGTAAGAAACTGAGACTCTTCGTCAAAAATAGCTTTTTCAATATATGCCTGTCTTTCTTGGATCTCCGGATAACTACTAGCCATCACTTGGGATAAGGTGCCGACTAGCCGGTGTAACAGAGGTTGGCGCAAACCAAGAGCATGAACATAGCGTTCTGCTCGTCTGAGAATACGACGAATAACATATCCTCTACCATCTCGAGCAAAATTCACGCCATCACTGAGAGCAAACACCACAGCCCGAAGATGGTCAGCAATAATCCGATGTGGCGCTCCCGTCTCTTCCGTATAAGTGACCCCGGAAATTTCAACGATTTTTTCAATAATAGGCCAGAACAAATCAGTTTTATAGGGTGAGCTAACATCTTGAACCACCATACAAATTCGTTCGAACCCTGCTCCTGTGTCAATATGTTTAGCTGGTAAGGGCTTATCCTCGCCTTGAGAGGTTTTTTCTCTATCGATGAAGACAAAGTTGATAAGCTCAATATAGCGAGAACCGGTACTATTGACCCCTTCGGTGGGAGACAAATAACTATCTTCTGAGCTGACAGGAGACTGGGGAAAGCGGTCGTAATGGATTTCAGAACAATAGCCACATGGCCCTGAGCCTCCCATAGTCCAGACGTTCTCTTGATCAAAGGATAAAACATGTTTTGCTATAACATCTGTTTCGTTGAGCCAAATATCTTTTGCCTCTTGATCTTCATGATGGACCGTAACAAATAACCTTGATTTCGAAAGTTGATATACTTCCGTCATTAACTGCCAACCCCAGACAATCGTCTCTTTTTTAAAGTAATCACCAAAAGACCAGTGGCCAAGCATTTCAAAAAACGTGTGGTGATAATCATCAACACCTACTTCATCTAAGTCATTATGTTTACCAGCAACACGCAAGACTTTTTGGACGTTGCACACCCTTTTGTATCCCTTGGGGTTATGCCCTAAAAATACACTTTTAAGCGGCATCATGCCCGAGTTCACAAACAATGTCGATGGATCTGAATGAGACACCACAGGAAAGCTTCTCACCACCGTGTGTCCCTTACGACGATAAAAATCTAAAAAAGCTTGTTTGATCTCTTGTGCTGTCAGGAAATTCCGTGATGTATTTTGTGCTGAGGGGCCGCTAGTCATAGGTCGTCTTTCCTATATGAAAATGATAAGTTATCATGTCCTCTATACTTGTCCGTTTAAGTGTATGTTACTTTATCATAATGTCAAAAATCATCGTCACTTGATGAATCATGGCAAAAATATCAGAGTTCTCTA